>JADJCK010000001.1:600000-852585 GCA_016703265.1 bacterium | reverse complement strand
CAGCACTGCTGCCGCGACTCCCATTCCAGGGCCAGCATCGAGGTGAGGTCGAGCACGGTAGAGACTGCTGCACCGCGAGCTTGGTCAGGCAGGCAGGCTGGGGATTCCGGCAGCCCCTCTGAGTGAGGGCGAAAACCTCCTGTTCCCACTGGTCGTCCGGGAGCAGGCGGTCGATCAGTCCCATCTGCAGCGCCTCGGGCGCTGCGACCGTGCGGCTCGACCACAGGAACTCGAGGGCGCGGCCCGGCCCGAGCAGGCGCGGGAGGGTCAGGTTCAGGCCCCACCCGGCTACGAGTCCACCCGACATGTCGGGCGCCGTGAACGTGGCCGACTCGCTCGCGACACGGATGTCCGCGGCCAGGAACAGGCCCAGGCCTGTATCGTGATCTGCCGCGCGTTGCCGCCAGCACCGGCTTGGGGTACCCGGAGGTCAGCGTGACGATGCGGCGGGCGATCTCGTCTTCGGCGGCCAGCAACTCGAACCCGCGGCCGCGGCCACGCGAGCCGGCCAGGCCTTCGAGATCGCGGTGCAGGTCGAATGCGTGATCGCCATCGGTCAGCAGGATCACGCGCGCCGCGCGGTCCTCCTGCAGGCGAAGCATCAGGTCGACGAACTCGTCGCACATCGCGCCCAGGTCCGGCGCGCCGGGTCCGATCAGGCGGACGGTCGCGCAGCCGTCGGCGACCCCACAATGTGTAAATTGTCGTACTGCATCGTCTACCCTGGACGTTGGCGGTTCGGACCATCACGCCTGGGCCCGCCCGGCAACCGCCGGTGGACACCGGGGTGACTTGTCGCGTGCCGGTCGATGGTCGTGGCCGGGCCCCGGAGAGGTGGGCGCAGATGCGGATTTTCGTGACGGGTGCAACCGGAATGGTGGGCAGCAGGGTCGTTGCCCTGCTCGCGGCGCGCGGTGACCAGGTCACCTGCCTGACGCGCAATGCGGTGACGGCAGCCGCGCGCCTTCCGGCCGGCGTCGAGATCCGCGAAGGCGATCCGGCCGTGGGCGGCGACTGGCAGGAGGCGGTGGGCGCCGCCGATGCCGTCATCAACCTGGCCGGCGAGTCGGTCGGCAACGGACTGTGGACACGCGGCAAGCTGCGGCGCATCCGGCGGTCGCGACTGGCCGGCACACGCAACCTCGTGGCGGCTATCTCGGCGGCCGATCATCCGGTGACGCTGGTGAGTGCATCGGCGGCCGGCTTCTACGGTGACCAGGGTGATCGCGCCCTCGGCGAAAGCGCACCGCCCGGCGACGGCTTCCTGGCGCGACTGGCCGTGGAATGGGAGAACGCCGCCCGCGAGGCCGGCAATGAACGCGTGCGCGTGGTGCTGCTGCGCATCGGCGCGGTCCTGGACTCCGCCGGCGGCATGTTGCCGCGACTGGTCTCGCCTGTGCGTGCCGGGTTCGGCGGGCGCCTCGGCAGCGGCCGGCAGTACGTGCCCTGGATCCACGGCGCCGACCTCGCCCGCGCCGTCCTCTTCGTGCTGGACCAGCCCGCTATCGAGGGCCCGGTCAACGCCGTGGCTCCCGATCCCCGACCCGGTCCCAGTTCATCGCGCCCTGTCCCGCGTGCTGGGCAAAACCGGCCCGACTGCCGGTGCCTGGCGTTCGCGTTGCGTCTACTGCTAGGGCGCAAGGCGGAGATCGTCCTGGCCAGCCAGCGCGCCGTGCCCAATGCGTTGCGGGCGGCGGGCTTCCGCTTCGAATACGGGGAACTGGATGCAGCCCTGGCCGACCTGGTCCGCTCCTGAGGCTGCGGCCGCTGTCCTTCATGGCTGAAATTGGCGCGATGACGCCCGGCGCCTATATTCGATGGCCGGCGCAAATGCAGGTATGGCCATGGCGGCCATTCGTTGTGCGCTGGCACCGGATCCGAGGCACCAGGCCTGGAGGGGCGTGACATGACTCCGAAGACGTTCTCCGAGGTGCGGCGCGACGCCGAATCCCGCGGCATCGAGTTCATCGATCTGAAGATGCTCGATCTGGCGGGCCGTCTGCACCACCTGTCGTTCCCGCTTTCGCGCTTCACGGAGGATGTCTGCAGCGAAGGGATCGGCTTCGACGGATCCAGCTACGGCTTCCTGAAGGTTGAAGCCAGCGACATGGTGATGATCCCCGACCTGGACACGGCTTGCCTCGACCCGTTCCGCAAGCGGCCGACGCGACGATGTTCGCGCAGGCGCACCTGGCCGACGACGCGCGTACGCCGTTCAACCAGGACAGCCGGCACCTCTCGGCGCGAAGAGCCGAGAAGGCGCTGCGCGACTCCGCATCGCCGACCTCTCGCAGTGGGGGCCGGAGTACGAGTTCCACATCTTCGCCGATGCGAACCATGCGTCCGGGCGCCAATGACACGGGCGTCCGCCTGCACAGGGCGAGGTGCTCCAGTCTCAGAACGCATACCATGCCTGCAATCCGCATGACCGCTACGACGATTTCCGCGACGAGGTCTGCGCGTGCATGGCCGACTTCGGCATTCCCGTGCGCTACCACCACCACGAAGTGGGGGCGCAGGGCCAGCAGGAGATCGAAGGCTGGTTCGCAGACCTGGCGACGACCGGCGACCACGCCGTGCTGTCGAAGTACATCCTGTTCAACCAGGCCGAACGCCACGGGCTGAAGGTCACGTTCATGCTGCCGCTGCTCGACAATGCCGGCAGCGGCTGGCACCTCCACCAGTTCCTGACGAAGAACGGCCGCAACATCTTCGACGACCCCAGTGGCTTCGCCAGCCTCCGAAGCAGGCGCTGAGTTACGTGGGCGGCATCCTGACCCATCTCCGCCGCACTGTGCGCGTTGGCCAATCCGAGCACCAACAGCTACAAGCGCCTGGTGCCCGGGTTCGAGGCGCTGACCGTGCGCACGATGGGCAAGAGCAATCGCGGCGCGGCCATCCGCATCCTGAGCTATGTGCGTGATGCCAGCCTTCGCCGCGTCGAAAGTACCGGCCCCCGACCTGACCGCCAATCCTGCCTCTGCTGCGCGGCGATCCTCATGGCCGGGCTGGACGGCATCGAGAAGGGCATCGACCCGGTGGCGCTCGGCTTCGCGCCGGAGGCCGTGCCCGTCAACGAGCGCAAGCCCATCGATTACCTGCCCCGTTCGCTGGCCGACGCCCTCGACGCGCTCGAGCACGACCACGAGTTCCTGCTGCGGGGCGGTGTCTTCGACGAGAAGCTGATCGAGCGCTGGCTGGCCATCAAGCGGGACGAGATCGCGGACATGAACCGGCGTCCGCATCCCTACGAGTACACCATGTACTTCGATTTCTAGCCTTGGGGAGGGGGCGCCCGCCGCCGGTTGACCCGGATCGGCGCGCGGCTTACACTGTCCCGTCCGATGGGCGGCCCTGCCGGGCCAACCCTCTGTCTCTATTGTTCTTCGGTCGGTTGGCGGCCGGATGAACCGAAATCAACACCAGTTACAGCGGGGGCCCGCCTTGAAAGCCAGGGATATTCGCGCGCGTTTTCTCTCTTTTTTCGCCGAACGCGGCCATGTGGTTGTCGCTTCATCTTCGCTGGTTCCCCACGATGACCCGACCCTGAAGTTCACCAACGCCGGGATGAACCAGTTCAAGGGCGTCTTCCTGGGCCTCGAAAAGCGCGATTATGTCCGGGCTGCCTCGTGCCAAAAGTGTATGCGGGTCTCAGGCAAACATAACGACCTTGAGGAAGTAGGCAAGGACGCGCGCCACCACACCTTCTTCGAAATGCTCGGCAACTGGTCGTTCGGCGACTACTACAAGCGCGAGTCCATCGTCTGGGGCTGGGAGTTCCTGACCGGTGTCATGGGCCTGGACAAGTCGCGGCTCTGGGTTTCGGTATACAAGGACGACGACGAGAGCTTCGCCATCTGGCGCGACGAGGTCGGCCTGCCGCCCGAGCGCATCATCCGCTTGGGTGACCTGAGCCTTGGCGACGAGGAGAACTTCTGGTCGATGGCCGATACCGGTCCCTGCGGGCCCTGCACCGAGATCCACTACGACCAGGGCGAGCAGGCGAAGTGCGACCATCCCAAGGGCTGCTTCGTCGGGGTCTGCAGCTGCGACCGCTGGCTCGAGCTGTGGAACCACGTCTTCATGGAGTTCGACCGCCAGCAGGACGGCACCCTGAACCCGCTGCCCATGAAGAGCGTCGACACGGGCCTGGGCTTCGAGCGCCTGGTGGCCGTGCTGCAGGGCAAGCAGAGCAACTACGAAACCGACATCTTCACGCCGATGATCCGCCGCATGGAGGAGATCTCGGGGAAAAAGGCCGAAGGCGAAGCCCGCATCTCGATGCAGGTCATGGCCGACCACGCCCGGGCCTGCGCCTTCACCGTGGCCGACGGCGCCATCCCCAGCAACCAGGATCGCGGCTACGTGGTGCGACGGATCCTGCGCCGTGCGGCGCGGCATGGGCACCTGCTCGGAGTGGAGGAGCCGTTCCTCTGGCGGATCGCCGAGGTCGTCATCGACGAGATGGGCGATGCCTACCCCGAGCTGCGTGAGCGTCGTGCGCGCATCCTCGACGTGATCCGCAAGGAGGAGGAGCGCTTCATCCGCACGCTGCACGCGGGCCTGCAGGTCTATGGCGACATCCGCGACGGCATGCGCGCCGGCGGTCGCGACCGGCTGACCGGCGACGAGGCGTTCAAGCTGCACGACACTTTTGGTTTTCCGGTCGACCTGACGGCGATCGTCGCGGCCGAGGACGGCTTCACGGTCGACCACGCCGGATTCGAGACGTGCATGGAACAGCAGCGGGCCAAGAGCGGCACCGAGGCCGTCTACCGCGAGGGGCTTGGCGCCTGGCGTCCCCTCGAGGGACGCGGACTGGACGGGTTCCGCAGCCGCTTCACCGGCTACGACGCGGTCGCCGGCGAAGGGCGCGCGATGGCGGTGCGGCCGGCCGGTCGTGACCCGGAAGGCAACGACGTGGCCCATGTCGTGCTGGACCAGACGCCGTTCTACGCGGAATCGGGCGGACAGGTCGGCGACACCGGCACCCTGGAACTGTTGCCGATGGGCACGCGCCTCGAGGTCATCGGTACGGTGCCTTCGGAGGAGGGTCCCGCCCTGGTCGTGCGCTGCGGCGCCGAGGAACTGGCGGACGCCCTGGCGGCCGCCACTGCGGTGCGCCAGCACGTGGACAGCGCCGCACGCCTGGCCACCATGCGGCACCACACGGCTACGCACCTGCTGCACGCGGCCCTGCGCCGCGTGCTGGGCGAACATGTGGAACAGGCCGGCAGCGTCGTCGACCCGCACCGCCTGCGGTTCGACTTCCGGCACGACCAGGCCCTGAAGCCCGAGGAACTGGCGAAGGTCGAGAGGATCGTGCAGGAGCGCGTGCTCGACAACCGGCCGGTCATCCGCCACCAGGACATGGCCATCGACGATGCCAGGAAGCGCGGTGCCATGGCGCTCTTCGGCGAGAAGTACGGCGACCGGGTGCGGGTCATCGAGATCCACGATGGTGCCCAGCCCGTGCCGGGCGCGGCCGCCGGATGCGGGCTCGCTGTTCTCGCTCGAACTGTGCGGCGGCACCCACTGCCTGGCCACGGGCGACATCGGCCCCTTCCGCATCACGAGCGAAGGCAGCGTCTCGGCCGGCGTCCGGCGCATCGAGGCCGTGGCCGGCGATGTCGCGCAGGAGGTGATCCGGCGCGAACATGACGAACTGCGGCGTCTCGGCGGCCTGCTGCGGGCCGACGGCGGCGACTACGCGGCCCAGGTTGCGGCCCTGCTCAATGAACAGAAGCTGCTGCGTCGGGAATTGTCGGGATTGAAGCAGGATTCGGCGCGCGCCGGCCTGAGGAAGCCCTGGCTTCGCCCGTGCCCGTGGCCGGCCTGCGCATGGTCTGCGCGATGGTCGCCGTCGCCGACAAGGATGCCTTCCTCAAGCTGGCCGACCACGCGCGCGATCGGCTCGGCAGCGGGGGCGTCGTGGTGCTGGGAGCCGACCTCGAGGGCAAGCCCACCGTGCTGGTGACCGTCACGCCGGAACTCGCCGAGGCCGGGCGCCTGCACGCGGGCAACATCGTCAAGGCGTTGGCCGCCTCTGTCGGCGGCAAGGGCGGCGGCCGGCCCAACCTGGCGCAGGCGGGACTGCCCGACGCATCCGCACTGGAGCGCGTGCTGGGCGGCGCGGCGCACGCGGTGGCCGCGCACCTGGACGCGTAGAGCGACACCAGGAGCGAAGCCAGGGCGATACGAAGCGGGACAAGGCGGCGCCTTGACTCTGGCGAACGCGCGGGCCGCGCCCTATCGTCAGCCCATGCGCCCGTTCGAACTGCCAGCCTACCTGACCCTCCTCGGCTTCAGCCGGTGGTGCCGCCTGCTGCCTGCCGGCGCGCGAGCGCCTCTCGCGGGCGGGCTGGCGCGGCTGGCCGGCGATGTCCTGCGCCTTCGGCGCGGCACCGTCGACCGCCAGCTGGCTGCCTGTTATCCGGACCTTCCGCAACCGGATCGCGCGCGGCTGGCCCGCGATGCCTACCGGCACCTCGCCCTGACCCTGGTCGAGGTGGCATCGACGCCGCCGCTGTCGCAGGTCAGGGTCGATCCCGGCTGGCAGGCCGTGGATGCGGCGCTGGCCGGCGGGCGGGGTGCGATCGTGGCCTCGGCCCACCTCGGGAACTTCGAACTGGGTGGGCGCGCACTGGCCGCGCGTTACCGGCTGCTCGATGTCGTCAAGCCGTTGCGCAACCGCCGCGTCGACCGCTGGCTGCAGGCCGGGCGTCGCCGCCACGGTATTGCCACCGTGCCCGTCGACGGCGCGGCGCCTGCGGTGCTGGCGCACCTGCGCGCGGGGGGCCTGGTCTCGCTGGTTCTCGACCAGGATGCGGGCGCCGGCGGCGTGCGCATTCCCTTCCTGGGACGCGAGGCCGCCGCCTGGCCCGGCGCTGCCCGCTTCGCTGCAGACCGGCTGTCCGGTCATCCCGATGGGCATCGTCCGGCAGCCCGACGGCAGCCATGTGCTCCATGTGGGGCCGGTGCTGCATCCGGAAGGACGTACGGCGGACGAGGCGGGCATCCGGGCCTACACGGCGGCCATTTCAGCGGCTGTCGAGGAGTTCATCCGACGGGCGCCCGCGCAGTGGTTCTGGGTGCACCGGCGCTGGAAGGAAGCCGACCGGCAGGCACCGATCGCGTGAATGGCGGCAGAGCCCGGCGTGGCGGGTATCAGCCTTCCGCCGACATCGAAGCCAGGCCCTGGTCGACGGCCGCCGCCAGATGGAAGCGGAACTCGGCGCCTTCGCCGGGACGGCTCGTGACCTGCAACTCGTCGCCGTGCGCCGCCACGACCTTGGCCGCGATGGCCAGGCCCAGCCCGGAACTGTACTGCAGATGGGCCGGGGCACCGCCCTTCCGCGTCCGGCTGGCGTCACCCGTGTAGAAGCGCTCGAAGATGTGGGGGATGTCGGCTTCGGCGATGCCGCGGCCGGTGTCGGCCACCGACAGGAGCACGCGGGCGCCGGCATCGACGCGCGCGAGCGTGAGGGTCACCCGGCCCGCGGGCCGGTTGAACTTGATGCCGTTCTCGAGCAGGTTCTGCAGCACCAGCGCCACCTGCAGCGGGTCGGCGTGGACCAGCGGCAGGCGCGGTTCCGCGCGCATCTCGATCGTGATTCCAGTAGGCAGCGCCAGATGCTCGCAACGTCGCATCACCGAGTCGGCCAGTTCCACGATCGAGAAATCCTCGGGCTGGATCGCCGCCTGCCCGGCGTCGAGCCGCGACAGCACGAGCATGCGCTCGACCAGGCGGTCGAGGTGTTCCAGGTTGCCGCTGATCGTGTCGAGGGCGCGGGCGCGCTGGGCGGCGTCCAGCTGGTCGAAGCGGAGGTTCAGCGACTCGACGTGCCCGCGCAGGCTGGCCATCGGCGTGCGCAGGTCATGACTGACGTTTGCGATGAGCTGTCGCTGGAACTGCTCCTTCTGTCGCAGTGAATCCAGCATGGACTCGATGTGGCGCGCCATGTGGTTGAAGTGGCGGCCGAGGTCGTCGATCTCGTCCGAACCGCCCTCGCCGACCCGCCGGCGCAGGTCGCCGCCGGTGAATGCTTCCATGGCCACCGACAGGCGACTGATGCGGCGGCTGGTCCAGCCCATCAGCAGCAGCGCGCCGACCGCCGCCAGCACGAGCATGCCGGCCAGCACCTTCACCAGTCGCTGCTGTGTCACGAGCAGGTTGCTGTGCGCTTCCAGTTCGCCGGCGTCGATCTCGAGCGGTCGGTAGCTGGCAACCAGGTAGCCGCGCGGCGACCCGGGCTCGCCGATCACGTTGACGTCGAAAATACGGTTCTCGAACGCGTCCACGTTCGACTTGTCCGGGTACCGCGAGAAATCCCAATCCGAGGTCGCCATCTGCGAGAGCAACGACACCTCGACGGCAGGCACCGCCGCCATCAGGCTGTCGCCGGGCGTGCCGGCCAGGGACGTACCCCGGGGGCCGAAGACCATCAGTTCGACGCCGAAGCGGGTCACCTTTTCGCCGTAGTTGGCGATGGCGCTCCCCGCGGCAGCCGAGCCGGGATCGACGGAGGCCAGCGTGGCGGCCAGCGCGTCCAGTTCACTGTCCGCGCGCGTCTCGAACCACTTCTTCTCGGCGTCATCCGCGTAGGGCGAGAAGACCGTGGCCTGGATCCACAGGAAATAGCCGCCCAGGCAGAGGCCGAGGAACGCAAGGAAGATCGCCGACAGCCTGAACAGCAGCGTCTTCGCGAAGCGCGGCGTGCGCCTGGGGCGCTGATTGGCCGTCCCGGTCAATTGAACTCCTCGGTGAACCGGTAGCCCACGCCCCAGACCGTGAGGATGAGCTGCGGCCGGTTCGGGTCCTGCTCGATCTTGTTGCGGAGCCGGTTCACGTGCGAATTGACGGTGTGCTCGAAGACCTCGGCGTCCTGGTCCCAGATCAGGTCGAGCAGCTGGCGGCGGCTGAACGTGCGCCCGGGCCGGCTGGCCAGCGTGTAGAGCAGGTCGTATTCCTTCACCGTCAGCTGCACCTGGTCGCCGCCGACCTGTACTTTGCGCTTGCCGTGGTCGATCTTCAGGGGACCCAGGTCGAGGATGCGGTCGCCGGAAGCGATGCGCGCCAGCTCCTCGGCGCGCTCGATGCGACGGTGCACGACCTTGATGCGTGCCACCAGTTCACGGATGCTGAACGGCTTGGTCAGGTAGTCGTCACAGCCCAGTTCCAGGCCCAGGACCTTGTCGGTTTCCTCGCCGCGGGCCGTCAGCATGACGACGGGTGTGCGCGTGTCGGTGGTGCGGATCTCGCGCAGGACATCGATCCCGCTCGTGCTCGGCAGCATCCAGTCCAGGAGTACCATGCCGTACTGCCCGGACTGGAAGGCGCGCAGCCCGGCCTCGCCGTCGGCGGCGGCGTCGACCTGGTACCCTTCGGCGGTCAGGTGCAGGGAGAGCAGGTCGATCAGTTCGCCGTCGTCCTCGATCACGAGGATGCGGCGGGCGACTCCGGCGGTCACGGCCATGATCACGGCCTTCCGTTGCGTGGGATCCCGGCGGGCGCGGGGCCGCCCGGCGGCGGCTCCCCATGGCCCGATTTCATAACGTTAATTATCACATGGCCCTAGGCGCCGTTCAAGAGGGTAACCCCGTTTCGTGATCTTTTCCCGGCGGGAACGTCCTGGATGTCGCGAAAGCGTCACGGCTCGTGCCGGTCGACGTGACCGAAACGACACAAAGCGGGTCGCGAAACACGGCTGGTCCAGACGCCGTACGACCAGCCGCCGGTTGCCAAGTCCGCGCCGGGCCGCGATAATGCCGCGGTTGCGTCCCACACGGCGCCAGTCGTGATCCTTCCCCGTGGAGGCTCCATGTCCGCTCCCGCATTCGCGCTGCCGCCGGTCGGCGCGCCGCTGTTGTCCCTGCGCAATGTCTGCAAGTCGTACGGCGACAAGCGCGCCGTCAACAACGTCAGCCTCGAGGTCCCGCGCGGCAGCATCTACGGCTTCCTCGGGCCCAACGGCTCGGGCAAGACGACGACCATCCGCAGCATCATGAACATCATCCTGCCGGATTCCGGCGAGATCACGCTGGCCGGGCGCCCGCTCGAGCTGTCCATGCGCGATCGCATCGGCTACCTGCCTGAGGAGCGCGGGCTCTACCGCAAGATGAAATGCCAGGACCAGCTGGTGTTCCTGGCGCGCCTGAAGGGCGTCCCGCGCGCCGCCGCCAGGACGCGTGCCCGCCAGTGGCTCGACCGCATGGAACTGGGTGCCTATGCCGACCGCAAGATCGACAACCTGAGCAAGGGCATGCAGCAGAAGATCCAGTTCGCGGCCACGTTCATCGGCGAACCCGACCTGGTGATCCTCGACGAGGTCTTCAGCGGGCTCGACCCTTTGAACATCGAGCTCTTGCGCGACATGATCGTCGAGCAGAAGCAGCGCGGGACCACGATCCTCTTCTCGACCCACATGCTGGCCGAGGCGGAGCGCATCTGCGACGCCATCTGCCTGATCGAGGGCGGCGAGGTGATCCTCGACGGCTCGCTGCCGAGAGTGCGCGCCGACTTCCCGCTGCGCTCGGTGCGCGTAGCCTGGGACGGCGAGCTGGAGCCCCCGCACGACCTGCCCGGCGTCCTGCACCGGGAATTCCACGAGGGCAGCTGGCGACTGATCCTGAAGGAAGGCGCCGAGCCGCAGGCCCTGCTGCCGCGACTGCAGGCGGTCGGCGCCCTGACGCTCTTCTCGGCCAACCGGCCGACCCTCAACGAGATCTTCATGGCCGCCGTGCTTCGCCGCCGGCAGGGGGTGCAGGCATGAGCAAGGTATTGACAGTCATTTCGCGGGAATACCTGGAACGAGTGCGCTCCAAGAGCTTCGTCATTGGGACGGTGCTCGGCCCTGCGCTGATGTCGATGTTCATCGTGCTGCCGGCCCTGATGGCGGACAAGGGCGGCGACGACCGGCGCACCATCGCGATCGTCGACCAGAGCGGCGTCGTGCGCGGGCCGTTGTCCGATGCGCTGGTGGAGGACGGCCGCAAGAGCCTGACCCTGGAGCCGGTCGCCGTCGGGGCCGGCGGCCTCGAGGCCGCAATTACCGAGATGAAGACGATGATCGTGGACGACACGGTGCACAGCGGCGTGGTCGTACCCGCCGACTTCGTCGAGACGGGCAAGGTCAGCTTCTACAACAAGTCGGTCAGTTCGCTGGTCGTGCGCGACGAGATGCTCAAGCCCGCGCTCAATCGCGTCCTTCGGGAGCAGCGCTTCTCGCGCTCGCAGGTGCCCGACTCCCTGTTCAACTACCTGTCGGCGCGCACGGACTGGAACAGCATTGCCGTGACAGCCGAAGGAGGCGAGGAGACCCAGGACGAGTCCGTCTCGTTCATCATGGCGTTCGCGCTGATCATGATCATCTACATCATGGTGATCATGTACGGCAACCATACGCTGACCGCCGTGATCGAGGAGAAGAGCAGCCGCATGGTCGAAGTGCTGCTGGCCAGCGTCTCGCCGGGCGAGATGATGCTCGGCAAGGTGCTGGGCATCGGCGCGGCAGGCTTGACACAGTTCGGCATCTGGGCGGCCGGTTTCTTCTTCCTGTCCCAGCGCGGCGTGTCCATGGGCGAGATCACGCTCGACGTCGGGTTCCTGACGCCGGTCATCCTCGGCTCGTTCGTGATGTTCTTCCTGCTCGGGTTCTTCCTCTACGCGACGATCTACGCCGGCGTCGGCGCCATGTGCAACACCATCCAGGACAGCCAGCAGTTCCACATGCCGCTGACCATGTGCATGGTCATCCCGATGATGATGCTGACCATGGTGTTGCGGTCGCCCAATTCGACGATCTCGACAGTGCTGAGCCTGGTGCCGCTGTTCTCGCCCGTGCTGATGTTCATGCGCGTGTGCGTGGAGACGCCGCCCTTCTGGCAGATCGGCCTGTCGTGGCTGCTGATGGGCATTTCGATCTGGCTCTCGGCGCGCCTGGCCGGCAAGCTGTTCCGGGTCGGCATCCTCATGTACGGGCAGGCGCCCACCTGGGCCACGATCGCCCGGGCGTTGCGTTCCTGACCGGACGAGGCGGATACCGCAGACAGAAGAACCCCGGGGCCGTTGCAGCCCCGGGGTTCCGCGTTTACGGGGATCTTCTGCGCGACTCAGGGCACCAGGGCGAAGCGGAAGGTGTCGCCGAGCTGCAGGCGCTCGACCACGTCCATACCCTCGACCACGTCGCCGAACAGTGTGTACCGGCCGTTCAGGTGCGGCTGCTCGGACAGCATCACGAAGAACTGGCTGCTGCCCGTGTCGCGGCCGTCGTCGGCAATGCCCACGGCGCCCCGCTTGAACGGGCGCCGGTTGGCCTCGCTGCGGATGAGGAAGCCCGGCCCGCCCCAGCCCGTGCCGTCGGGGTCGCCGCCCTGCGCCACGAAGTCGGGCACCACGCGGTGGAAGGTCTGCCCGTCGAACCAGCCGCGACCGGCCAGCGAGACGAAGAGTGCGCAGGTGTTGGGCGCATCCTCGGGATGCAGGCGGATGCGGAACGAACCGCGCGGAGTGTCGCAACGCAGGTCCGGCGCCTTGAACGGCAACGTCAGCGCAGGCTGCGCCGGGTCGCGGGTCACCGCCGGCAAGGTGGCGCGCAGGCTGCCTTCGGTGGGCACCAGTCGCTCGGGAAGCAGCCCGGTGGTGCGCGCCGTGGCGCGCGCTTCCAGGCGCAGCCGCACGTCGGGTTCGTTGAACGCGGCCAGCAGCAGTTGCACGGCGCGCTCCTGCAGCGCCGGCGTCGGCGTCCAGCGCGGGGCAGGAGGCGGCGCCTGCGTGGCCGCGACCGGCGGCAACGGAGCCGGTGCGGCCGGCAGCGGCCGGCACCGCGGTCGCCGGGGCAGCGGCGGCCGGTGCCGGCGCGAACAGCCGGCTCATGCCGGTCAGCACGCCGCGCCGCACATCCACGGCGCCGGGCCCTTTCGCCGTGGCCCAGGCGCGCAACAGCGCGGCCGCCGCGGCGTCGCCCGGGAAGCTGCCGGCCAGGTCGGCGGCCGTGGCGGCGACCACGAACGAGGTGTCGGCCGTTGCCGCGGCGAGAATGGCCGCCACGCGCCCGGCGTCGAAGCCGGCGGGCAGCGTGTGCGGCCGCTCCAGGGCCACGTGGGCCAATCCTTCCAGCGCGGCAGCCCGCACCAGGGGATGCGCGGCGAAGGGACCGCCGGAGCGCGCCGTCAGCAGCGGCACGGGATCGGCATGCGTGCCGGCCACGGCCTTGAGCTGCGCAGCGATGACCGGCGCGCTCGTCTCGGCGGCCAGGGTGCTTGCGAGCTGGTCGGAAACCGCCGGGCCGCGGAGCGAGGCCCAGGCCGTCACGGCGGCCGCGCGCACGCCGACGCGCGTGTCGGTCAGGCGCTCGGCGCTTGCGCGCACCAGGCGCAGGCGCCAGACGGGCAGCAGGCTCTCGATGGTGGCCGCTTCGGCCGGCAGGGGAGCGGAGGCGACCAGTGCCTCCATCGCCGCCAACGCTGTTTCCGCCACGCCTGGCGCATTGGCGTTGGCGGCCGCAATGAGGATGTCGGCCACCTGGGCCAGCGCCTGGTGGTCGGGCTCGCTGCCGCGCGCGGCGATAGGGGCGCCCAGGGCGCCGAGCGCGCGACAGCCCGCGATGATCGCGCGATCGCGATCCTTGCCGCGGAAGCGGCTGTGCGAGTCGAAGCCGCCCATGGCCGCCGCGAGCGCCGCCACCCCATGCTGCTTGCCCAGCGCCCGGTAGGCGTGCACGCGTTCCTGCACGAGCGGCGCGCGGGCGAACGGGGCCAGCGTCGTCGTGAGCGTCGAATCGGGTGCGAGCTCGGCGCAGCGCAGGACGCGCCAGCGCACGTCCGATTCCGAACGCGCCAGCCCTGCGGCAATGGCCACGCGCAGCGAGTCGGGGTGCACACGCTGGGCCTGCTGCCGCAAGCTGTCCCAGGCCAGAGCCGCCTCGCGGGGCGCAGCCAGGCGTGTGCCGGCCAGGAGTGCAGCGCCGTCGTTCGGTACGTGGGCCAGGGCCGCCAGTGCCGCCGAACGCAATGCCGGCCGGGTGTCGGCCGCGGCGCGGCCGAGTGCGGGCAGGGCGCGCGGGTCGCCCAGCAGGCCCAGGCTCCAGGCGGCCTCGGCGCGGATGGCCTGGCTCGGGTCCTTGAGCAGGTTCTCCAGGGCGGGGACCACGTCATCGCGGCCGATCAGGCCGGCGGCGCGGGCGGCGGCCAGGCGGACGAAGGCATCGCGGCTGGTCAGCGCCTGGTCCAGGGAATCGGCGGGGGCCAGGCGGCGGTCCTGCCATCGCGCGATGTCCTGCAGGCGCCGGGCGCGGGCCGGGTCATCGCCCCGGCAACCGGCGCCCGTCGTCAGGGCCGCCAGCGCCACGGCCAGGGCTACGGCGGCCAGCAGCGGGCGGATCGGCGTACGGCTCCACGACATGGGTTCATCCTCGGGGTTGGGTGGCTTCCAGGGGCCGTCAGCATAGCACCGGGCCGGCACAGGGTCGACGGCCGGATTGGCCCGCCCGGCGTTGCCGGGGCCCTCGGGCGGAACCCGCGGGCCGGGTGCGGTTTTGACCGCCGTTGGCCCCGGTGTTAGACTGCCGGGAGCCGGCGTCCAGTCGGCGTTCCCCGCCAACCGAAGGTGAATGATGCGCATCGCCGTGCTCGGCGCCACCGGCCTTGTGGGCCGGACCATGCTGAAGCTGCTGGAATCGTTCGCCTGGGTCGACGCCCCGCCGCTCGCGCTGGCCTCGCCGCGCAGCGCCGGCCAGCGCGTGCCCTGGCGTGGCGGGGAACTGACCTGCCGCGCCGTCGACGCGGCTTGTTTCGCGGGCGTGGACCTGGCCCTGTTCAGCGCCGGCGGCGGCCCGAGTCGCGAGTGGGCGCCCGTGGCGGTGGCGGCCGGCGCCGTCGTCATCGACAATTCGTCGGCCTGGCGGCAGGACCCGGACATCGCCCTCGTGGTGCCCGAGATCAACGGCCGGCTGGTGGACGGCATGCGCGCCGGCATCATCGCCAATCCCAACTGCTCGACGATCCAGGTGGCGCAGGCCGTGGCCCCGCTCGAACGCGCGTGGGGCCTGGACGAAGTCCACGTCACCACGTTCCAGGCCGTTTCCGGCGCGGGACAGAAGGCGGTTGCCGAACTGGCGCGCCAGTCCGCAGGGGAGCCGCCCGCGGGCAACATCTTTCCGCGGCCCATCGCCGGCAACGTGATCCCCGCGATCGGCGCCGCCCTCGACGACGGTTCCTACGAGGAAGAGGCGAAGGTGCTGCGCGAGCTGCGCAAGATCCTCGGGCGCGACGAAAGCCTGAAGGTGACCTGCACCGCCGTGCGCGTGCCGGTGGTCAACGGCCACTCGGCGGCCGTGCGCGTCGTCTGCGCCAGTCCCGTCACGCCGGTGCAGGCCTGTGCCGCCATGGCGGCCTGGCCCGGCCTCGAGGTGGTGGCCGATCCGTGCGACTACGCCACGCCGCGCGAGATCGACGGCCGCAACATCGTCCATGTGGGCCGCCTGCGGCAGGACCCGGGCGACCCGCAGGCCCTGCTCTGCTGGGTCGTGGCCGACAACGTCCTGAAGGGCGCCGCCTGGAACGCCGTGCAGATCGCTGCGCGCGTGGCCGGGAAGGACATCGCGTGATCCCGTCCGCGGCATACGGCCCGGCGCCGGCGCGTCCGACCTGCCTCGGTCGGCTGCACCCCGCGATCCGGTTCGGCGTCGTGGTCCTGTTGATCATCGTGGCGATGGCGGCGCCCTGGCCGGTCGTTGCGGTCCTGGCTTGCCTGGCTGCCGCGGCGCTCCGCGCCACCGGCATGGGCGCCCGCACCCAGTTGAGCCAGCTGCGGCCCTGGTTGCCCATGGCCCTCCTGGCGCTGGTGGTGCACACGTTGACGACGACGACAGGCGCGCCGCTCGGACACCCCTCCTGGGCCGGCGTGGCCGCGGGCGCGCGGGCCCTGCTGCGCCTGGCCGGATCCATGGCCCTGCTCGCGGTCTACCTGCGGTCGGGTTCGCTCGACGACCTGGTGGCCGGTCTGGGCTGGTGGCTGCGTCCGTTCGGAAAGCTGGGCCTGCCCGTGGAAGACCTCGGTCTGGCCGTGGCCGTGGCCTGCGGCACCGTGCCGCAGGTCGTCGGCGAGGGACGTCGCCTGCAGGCCGTCGCCGAACTGCGGGGACACAGTGCCGTCGGCCGCGATGGCGTCCGGCGCGCGCAACGTCAGCTGCCCTGGCACCGTTGGCTCGACCGGACCCGCCTGGTCGTGCCGCTGCTCGAGTCGCTCGGCCGAAGGGCCGAGACCATTGAACTGGCGTTGCGCGGACGCCGGCCGTCCCTGTCGACCGCAGGCGGGCCGCGTCCCGGCGAGTGGGCCGTGTTCGGCACCGGTGTCGTCGCCACGGTCGGGCTGCTGCTGCTGCGGAAAGGACACTGACGTGGCGCAGGATTTCTGGCAGGAGTGCCAGGACGCCGTGGTGCGGCGGGACGCCGACCGCGAGGACTTCCGGCTGCGCGTGGACCTGGCCTACGTGGGCCGCGACTTCCAGGGCTGGCAGATCCAGGCGGAGGCGCGCACGGTCCAGGGCGAACTGCGCAACCTGGTCAGCCGCGTGCTCGATCGCCCGGTGATGCCGGTCGGCGCCGGTCGCACCGACACCGGCGTGCACGCGCGCGGGCAGGTGGCGCACATCGCACTGCGCTCTGAAGCCGAATGCGACCGCCTCATCCGCGCGTTGCCGGGCATGGTGCCGGGCGACATCGCGATCACGGGCATCCGCCGCGTTTCGCCCGCGTTCAACGCGCGCGTCTCGGCCACGTCGCGGCGCTACAGCTACCACCTGCTGCTGGGGCGTGACATATTCCAGCCGTTCTGCTGGCAGCTCGGCCGCGGGCTGGATCGCGACGCGGTGGACCTGGCCGCGTCGCAGTTCCTGGGCGTGCACGACTTCACCAGCTTCTGCAAGGCCAGTTCGCTCAAGGACGACGGCAACACTTGCGATGTCTCGCTCTGCGCCTTCGCCTGGCAGGGCGAGATGGCCGTCTTCCATGTGCGCGCCAACCGCTTCCTGCACCACATGGTCCGCAACCTGGTGGGCCTGCTGGTCGAGATCGGCTACGGCCGCTACGACCCGCGCGACGTCCCGCGCATCCTCGGCGCGCGCAGCCGTTCGGCTGCCGGCGGCATGGCGCCGCCGCAGGGCCTGTTTCTCGAAGAAGTCACGTACCCCGAACAGCTGATGGATCCCGACTGGGCTCCGCTGTCCCCCTCAGGAGGAGATGACGCATGAAGTTCTTCATCGATTCGGCCGACCTCGAGGCGATCCGCGAGATCAAGTCCATGGGCATGTGCGACGGCGTGACGACCAACCCGAGCCTGATGGCCAAGGCGGGACGCACCGACACCGACGCCCTGCTGAAGGAGATCTGCCGACTGGTGCAGGGCCCGGTCAGCGGCGAGGTCATTGCCGTCGACGCCGAGGGCATGGTCAGCGAGGGGCGCCGCCTGGCGAAGATCGACGACCACCTCGTCGTCAAGGTGCCGACCACCTACGAAGGGCTGAAGGCCACCGCGGCGCTGGCCGCCGAAGGTATCAGGGTCAACTGCACGCTGGTGTTCTCGGCCAGCCAGGCCCTGCTCGTGGCCAAGGCGGGCGCCGCCTACGTCTCGCCATTCGTCGGTCGGCTCGACGATGTCAGCGAGGACGGCATGCAGCTGATCCAGGACCTGGTCGACATCTACAACAACTACGACTACGAGACGGAGATCATCGTCGCCTCGGTGCGCCACCCGCTGCACGTGGTGGAGTCGGCGCGGATGGGAGCGCACATCGCCACGATCCCGCCCGAGGTCGTGCGCAAGCTGGTGGCGCACCCGCTCACGGACAAGGGCCTGGAGGCCTTCCTGTCCGACTGGCGCAAGCTGCAGGGCGGTAAATGAGATGGGCGGCGGTTCGCGCTGGTGGCCGGTCGTAACCGGCCTGCTGCTGGGCATCGTGGTCGGCGTCGCGCTGCTGGGCCTGCGCTTCGGCGCGCCGTGGAGCTGGCAGCAGCCTCACGAGGGTGACTCCACGCAAACGCGACCCGATACGGTCGTCGTGGTCGAACCTGCGCCCGCGGACGAGTCCGATGACGACCCGGGTATCGATCGCAGCAACGCCATCGTCAGGGCCACGCGCGAGGTGGCGCCTGCCGTCGTGAGCATCAACGTCGTCCAGCGCCAGGCAGTGCGCAATCCGACCATGGAGTACTGGGAGCGGATGGGCATGCTCCCGCACGGCCAGTACTACCGGAAGGTGCAGAACCTAGGCTCGGGCGTGATCGTCAATGCGGACGGCACCATCATCACGAACTACCACGTGGTCGACGGCGCCATCCAGATCATCGTCAACCTGTCCGATGGCCGGCAATTTCGCGCGTCGCTGCTCGACGCGGTGCCTCTCTACGACCTGGCCGTGCTGCGCATCGAGGCCGACAACCTGCCGGTGGCAAGGCTGGCCCGCGGCAACGACCTGCAGATCGGCGAGTGGGTGATCGCGATCGGTTCGCCGTTCGGCTACCTGCTGGCCGACACGCAACCGACCGTCACCGTGGGCGTGGTCAGTGCCCTGAATCGCGACATCAAGATCTCCGACCGCGAGCGGTTCTACCTGGACATGATCCAGACCGACGCCGCCATCAACCCCGGCAACAGCGGCGGTCCGCTCGTCGACACGCGTGGCCAGGTGGTCGGCATCAATACCTTCATCTTCTCCGGCTCGGGCGGCAGCGTGGGCATCGGCTTCGCCGTGCCGGCCTCGCGCGTGTCCACGGTGGTCGACGATGTGCGCAAGTTCGGCCACTATCGCGAAGCCAACGTGGGGATCACCGTCGAGCAGTTGTCGCCGATCATCATGGAGCAGGCCGGGACAACCGACGCCGCCGGCGCCTACGTCCATGGCGTGGTGCCCGGTTCGCCCGCCTGGAAGGCCGGCCTGCGGCCGAACGATATCCTGCGTGAGCTGGGCGGCTTGCGCCTGCGGACGCGGGATACGATCTATCGGCTGATCTACAACTCGAAGGTCGGCGATCACCTCAGTTTCAAGGCCGAGCGGAACGGTCGTCTCTTCACGGGCGAGATCGTGCTCGAAGAGACGCTCTGACCGCTCGCGGCCACGGGAGCGCGGCGTGGAAGGAAGCAGCAGACACCAGGAGCCCGCGCGTTGGCGCCGGGTCCTGGTCACCGGCGGTGCCGGATTCACGGGCATCAACCTGATCCGCTACCTGCTGGACCGGGGAGTGGTCGTGCGCTCGCTCGACCTGGCCCCGTTCACCTATGCCGATTGCCGTGACCGTATCGAGGTGATCGACGGCGACATCCGTGACGAGGTTGCGGTCGCCCGTGCCATGCAGGACGTGGACCTGGTCATCCACTGTGCGATGGCGCTGCCGCTCTACGCCGAGAAGGACATCCTGACGACCGGCATCGACGGCACACGGCGCCTGCTGGAAGCCGCCGAGCGGGCGAAGGTCGGGCGCTTCGTGCACATCTCGTCCACCGCCGTCTACGGCATTCCCGATCATCATCCGCTGCTCGAGACCGACCGGCTCGACGGCGTGGGGCCCTACGGCGTGGCCAAGGTCGAGGCCGAGGGCGTCTGCGCCGAGTTCCGGGCGCGCGGCATGGTCGTGCCCGTCATCCGCCCCAAGAGCTTCATCGGGCCCGAGCGCCTGGGCGTGTTCGCGCTGCTCTACGACTGGGCCCAGGACGGTCGCGGCTTCCCGATGATCGGCAACGGCAACAACCGCTACCAGCTCCTGGATATCGCCGACCTGTGCCAGGCCATCTGGCTTTGCAGCACGCTCGAGGAGAAGATCGTCAACGACGTCTTCAATATCGGCGCCGGCGAGTTCACGACCATGAAGCAGGACTGGCAGGCCGTACTCGATCACGCCGGCCACGGCAAGAAGGTCGTGGGAATGCCGGCGGCGCCGCTCATCTGGACGTTGCGCATCCTCGAGAAGATGGGCATCTCGCCGCTCTACAAGTGGGTGTACGAGACGGCCAGCAAGGATTCGTTCGTGTCGATCGACAAGGCGCGGCGCGTGCTGGGCTATGCGCCGCAGTTCTCGAACCAGCAGGCTCTGGTGCGCAATTTCGAGTGGTACATGGCGCACGTGAACGAGTTCCAGGGCGCTTCCGGCGTCTCGCACCGGGTACCGTGGAAACAGGGTATCCTCGGTGTCGCCAAGCGTTTCTTCTGACGGGGAGGTCGGCGTGATCGCGGTCACCGGTGCGGCCGGTTTCATCGGCAGCAATCTGGTCTGGCGCCTCAACCGCGACGGTCGTGACGACGTCATCGCGGTGGACTTGGACCCCAACGGCGACGTCACGCCGAACCTGGCGCCGCTGCGCTTTGCCCGCTACCTGACCAAGGAGCGGTTCCGCGACTGGCTGGCCGAGCCGGCCAACGCGCGCTCGCTCGAAGTCGTCTACCACCTCGGCGCCTGCAGCAGCACGACCGAGATGCGCTGGGACTACCTGGCCGAGAACAATCTCGGGTACACGCGCGACCTCTGCAGGCTCTGTCTCGACGCCGGTGTGCGCTTCGTCTGCGCCAGCAGCGCCGCCACCTACGGCGACGGCAGCCGCGGCTATGACGACGACCACGCCGGATTGCGCGCGCTCGAGCCCCTCAACCTCTACGGCCGCTCCAAGCACGAGTTCGACCTCTGGGCACTGGACCAGGGCCTCCTCGACCGCATCGTGTGCCTGAAGTACTTCAACGTCTACGGCCCGAACGAGTGGCACAAGGGCGACATGCGCTCGATGGTCTGCAAGGGATTCGAGCAGGTGCGCGACGCGGGTCGCGTGCGCCTGTTCGCTTCGGACCGGCCGGAGTTCCCCGACGGCGGCCAGCAGCGCGACTTCATCTACGTGGACGATGCCGTGGCGATGACCCTCTGGTGCGGCACGCACAAGGCGGCCAACGGCGTCTTCAACGTCGGCACGGGCGAAGCCGCGACCTGGAACCGGCTCATCAGCGCGATCTTCGCCGCGATGGGGCTCGAGCCGGTGATCGACTACGTGCCGATGCCTCCCGAACTGCAGGGACGCTACCAGTACCACACCGAGGCGCGCATGGCGAAGCTGCGTGCCGCCGGCTGCGACGTGCCGTTGACTCCGCTCGAGGACGCGGTCCGCGCCTACGTGCGCGGGCATCTCGTCGACCACCGCTACCGGGGCGCCTGATGCAGGCGCGCCTGCTGCCGCCCGCGCCGGCCTCGCTGGCGCAGGGGCCTGGCCCTGCCGGCGGCGCTCGACATCGTGCAGCCGCTGCGCCCGCGCCATCGCGCCCAGTTGCCGTCGCAGGTCGCGCAGTTGAGCGAATGGCTGACCACCGCGCGGGAAGACCTGCCCCGCGACTACCTGAGCCGGCCGGCGCTGCTCACGGCCTACCTGCACTATTTCCTGCCCTGGAACCTGTACCGGCAGGGGCGTCTCCTGGCCGGGCTCGACCTGCAGCTGGCTCCCGGCGCGCGCATCGTCGACGTGGGCGCCGGCCCGTTGACCTTCGCGCTGGCGCTGTGGCTGACGCGCCCGGACCTGCGAGCGGTGCCGCTGCGCTACCTGGCGATCGACCGTGCAGCGGCCGCGTTGCAGGCCGGTCGTCGGCTCTGGGACCAGGTCGCGGGTCCCGGCGGCTGGGCCGTGGAGACGGTGGCCCAACCGGCCGGCGCGCGGGCGTTGCCGGAAGCCGACCTGCTGGTGCTGGCCAACGTGATCAACGAGGTGCACCGGCCGGGCGGCGGCGAAGGTGATGCGGAGGATGACCCGGCCACGCACCTGCTCGAGCAGTGGGCGACCGCGCTGGCTCCGGGCGGTCGTGTGCTCCTGATCGAGCCCGGCACGCGCCCGGCGGCGCGCCAGCTCGTGGCGCTGCGCGCCCGCGCCGTCGAGCAGGGCTGGCGCGTGCTGGCGCCGTGCACGCACGCCGAGCGGTGCCCGCAGCCGGGCATCGGTCGCCTGCCCTGGTGCCACTTCGCGTTCGCCGCCACCGACGCCCCGCCCTGGCTCGACGACCTGAGCCGTCGCGCGCGGCTTGCCAAGGAGCGGGCGAGCCTGTCCTTCCTCTTGCTGGCGCCGCCGTCTGCCGGAGCCGAGCCGGCTGCCGGCCGGGAAGTGGACAAGCATCCCGGCGAGGTCGAGGTGAGAGTGGTCTCGGGGACGTTCGCGCTGGGGGATGAAAGCCGTGGCCGCTACGGCTGCGCTGCCCCGGGTCTGGTCCTGCTGGTGGACCACCCCGGCGCCGGTGCGGGACCGGCGCCCGGGGAACTGCTGCATGTCGCATGGCCGGAACGCGCCGAGAAGGATGCGAAATCCGGCGCGACCATCGTGCGGCAGCGCGAGGTCAGCTCCGGTAGAGCGCGTCCAGCGCGTCGAACAAGGCGTCCTTGATCACGTCGAGCTTCTCGACGAGGGCTTCGGCTTCCGCAGTGCGCCCCTGGTTGTGCAGCTCCACGATCTGGCGGCCGACCGCATGGATCTGCTCGTGATGGCTGCCGACGACCTTGAAGGACTCCGTCGCGGCGTGCGCCTGCCCTTCGGCGCTGAAGTACCAATGGCCGAACTTGCAGGTCTTGTGCGAGTTGACATTGGCGAGATCCATCTTCTCGACACCCTTGACCAGCTTCATGAGGCTGTCGCGCCAGGCGTTGTGCCCGTGCTTGATCGCCGCGATGTCGAATTTCGGGGTTGCGTGCGGTACTGCTGCAGCAGCGCATTGAGGCGCTGCCGGCGACGCGTGACAGCTCATGAGCCTGCAGTCGCGTCTGGGCGGCACCGCCGACGTCCGTGCGGCGCTCGCGTGGACCCGGCCACGCTGGCCGCGATCTCCGCCAGGCCCTCGGTGGCCGTATTCACGTTCCCGGCAACAGCGCCCGAATCGCTGGCGACCCGGGCGATGCCGGAACTGATCTCGCGCGAGGCGGCCAGCTGTTGTACGACCGCGGCGGCGATCGCGTGCGAGATCTCGTCGACCTGGCCGATGGTGCGGCCGATGACCGCCGTCGCATCCAGGGCCCGGGTCGTGTTCTCGCGCATCTCGCGGATCTGCGCGGCGATCTGCTCGGTGGCCGTCGCGGTCTGCCGCGAGAGTTCCTTGACCTCGGAAGCGACCACGGCGAATCCCCGACCGGCATCGCCGGCGCGGGCGGCCTCGATGGTGGCGTTGAGGGCGAGGAGGTTGGCACGGCTGGCGATGTTCTGGATCACGTCGAGGATCCTGCCGATGTCCTCGGCCAGTGCGCCGAGGTCGGCCATGACCGTGGTGGATTCGCTGACCGTGTTCGTTGCCTGACCCGACACCTCGGATGCCCGTACGCAGTTCCGGTAAGCGACCTCGCTGAACGAGGCGTTCAGTTCCTCGAGCGCGGGCGGCGACCGAGTCGACCGAACCCGACACGCTGCGCGTCGCCGAGACCTGCTCCATGTTCGCGGTCAGGTCACGCGTGGCGCGGGCAACCGAGTTCGACTGTTCGTCCGAGTGGCGGGCGGCATCAACCATCTCGCGCGAAGCGGCATCGAGGGCGCTCGCGGTGAAAGACAGCGTCGAGCTCGTGTTCTTGAAGTCGGTGAACGCCGTCTGCAGGCGACCCGCGAGTCCCTTCAGGGCGGTACCCAGCTTGCTCGAGCCGATCTCGGTGGTGCTCGCAGCCAGGAGGTCGCCGGCGGCAGTGGCTTCGATGATGGCGATTCCTGCACGGACTGCGCACCGGCGGTGCGCCGGCTGAGGACGAGCCCCAGGACGCCGGTGGCCACGACCAGTACAGCCGCGATCCAGGATGCGGCGCCGGGAATCACGGCCGGAAGGGCTGTTCCGATCAGGATTTCGACGGCGAACAGGGCTGTGACCGGCTGGGGCAGCGGCATGCGCATGTCAGGATCTCCCGGCTGGGGCTCGAAAGCTTCAGTACCTGTGTGCTTTCGGGCCGGCCGGCACCGACCTTGAGTGAAAATGAGACGACGACATCATGACGCACAGATGGCTGTCAGAAGGGGCTCAGCCGCGGTTCCGGGCCACACCGACCACGCCCGCCACCACCAGCACCGCGCCCACCAGCGTCCAGCGCGTCACCGGTTCTCGTCGATCAGGGAGCCAGCCCGGGAAGACGGCGATCACCGGATTGACGTAGGCGTAGGTCATGACCACGCGGTAGGGCAGGCGACCGAGGGTGATGACGTAGCTGGTGAAGGCGAACACCGAACCCACCACCACGAGGTAGGCCCAGGCCGCCCAGGCCGTACCGTCGGGTGCCGACCGATGCCAGCCCGGGCCGATCTCGCCGCGTCCGAGGGCCATTGCCGCCAGTCCCACGCCGCCCAGCAGCTGTTGCCAGCCGGAGACCGTGCGCACCGACATGTCGGTCCGGCGGCGCTGGAACCAGATCGAGCCCATCGCCCAGAACAGCGGTGCGAGCAGCAGGCCGACCACCGAGGCGATGTCGCCGGCACTGCCCGTGCGCAGCACCGGCCACGAAAGCACGCCCACGCCCGCGAAGCCCAGCAGGATGGAACCCACAAGCAGCGGGGCCGGAGCCTTGCGGTCGAGCACAAGCGTGATCGACTCGCCCCACAGCGGCATCGCCGCCACCAGCAGCGCCGCCAGCCCGGAGGAAGCGCGCATCTCGGCCCAGGTCACCAGCCCGTTGCCGCCCACCCACAGCAGCAGGCCGCTGCCGCCCAGAAGGATCCACTCGCGGCCGCGCGGCAGCACGCGTTCGCGCCTGAGGCGCGCCCAGCCCAGCAGCACCGCGGCAGCCGCGAACACGCGCAGGCCGGCCATCGTGAACGGGGGAAAGCCGCCCTCGCCCGACACCGCCAGCCTGATGCCCAGGTAGGTGCTGCCCCAGGCCAGGTAGACCACCAGCAGGTGGGCCAGTCCGCCGCGGTCAAGCGGGCGATGATCCGACATGGACGCTCCCTGCCGGCTGGTCGCCGCCGGCTGCGTGTTGGGCGTGGGCCAGGCGCTCGGCGTGCGCCACCTCGCGCCGGGCCAGGAAGACCGCCGCCAGGGCGGCCGCCCAGGTGATGCCGAAGATGCCCCACCAGATGCCGTCCAGCCCCACGTTCCACACGCGCGTGGCCAGGCCGAACACCAGTACGGGCGCCACGATCTGGCGTCCCAGGCCGAGCCACAGCGCCAGCGCCGGCCGTTTCAGTCCCTGCAGCGCCGAGGTGTTGATGAACAGGATGACGTAGGCGAACTCCAGGAACGCGGCGATACGCAGGTAATGCGCACCGACCGCGATCACCGCCTGGTCGTCGGTGAACACGTCCATCAGCGGGCCGGCCGCGAGGAAGAGCACCACGCCGCCACCGATGGTGAGCACCGCGCCGGCGCCGAGCGCCGTGCGTACCGCCTGCCGCACGCGGTCGAACCGCCGGGCGCCGCCGTTCTGCGCCGCCAGCGCCAGCGTCGCCACGTTCAGGCCGATGGCCGGCAGCAGCAGGATCTGCTCGATGCGCGTGGCAACGCCGTACGCTGCCACGGCTTCACGCGAGAACGAGCCCAGGAGCCAGGTGATGACGAAGACGCCGAGCGCCATCGTCATCATGCTGCCACCGGCCGGCAGGCCCTGCCGCGCGATGGCGGCCATGACGGCGCCCTCGGGTCGCCAGCGCGCACCGCTGCTGCGATGCAGCAGGCCCGAGCGCCAGGCCCGTCGCGCCATGAGCACCACGCTGAACGACTGCGCGATGACGGTCGCCAGCGCCAGCCCGGCGATGCCGAGCGGCGGCACGCCGAGGCCGCCGAACATGAGCCAGGGATCGAGGAAGACGTTCAGCACGCTGGCCAGGATCAGGGCGTCGCGGAACGTGCGCGTGTCACCCTGGGCGTTCAGCACGGCGTTCAGCATGTGCACGCCGAAGATGAGCACGCCGCCGGGCAGGATCACCCGCATGTACTGCAGGCAGATGTCGAGATAGGCGCCTTCGGCGCCGAGGGCGCGGAAGAGCGGCGGCGCCGCCGCGTATCCGAGCGCCGAGACCACCAGGCCCAGGCCGACGGACAGCGCCACGCCCTGTGCCGCGATAAGCGAGGCGCGACGCCGGTCACCGCCGCCCAGCGCATGTCCGATCAGCGCCGTGGTGCCGGTGGCGAAGCCGCCGCCCACGGCCACGAGCATGAAGAACACCGGGAACGACAGCGACAGCGCCGCGAGCGCCTCGGTGGACAGGCGGCCGGCGAAGTAGGTGTCCACGACGTTGAACATCGTGTTGAAGAAGAAGCCGATGGCCGCCGGTACGGCCAGCCGGCGCACGAGCGCCGGGATGGGTGCGGTGGTCAGGTCATTGGCGGGAGGCGAGGGACGGGCGCTGGCGGACAAAGGCGGCTCCTGGCGTTGGCGGTCGATGATCGCGCCAATGTAGGCGCGAAGCGCCCCCGGCGACAGCCCCACCCCAACCTCGCCCGCAGCGGGCGCGCCTCCGTCTTGACCAGCGCCGCGTCCCGGGTATAGTTCGGGGGCCCATCCACCGGGGCCGAGCCCATCGGGAGTTGGGCCCCGCGCCTTCCCGCAGCCAAGGCAGGATTCCATGATCGACCGCTACGCCAGCCCCGAGATGACCCGCATCTGGTCGGACGAGAACCGCTTCCGCCTCTGGCTCGAGGTCGAGACCACCGTCTGCGAAGTGCGCGCCGAACTGGGGGAGATCCCCGCCGCCGCCGCCCGCGCCATCCGCGAACGCGGCGGCTTCGACACGGCGCGGGTGCTGGAGATCGAGGCCACCGTGCAGCACGACGTGATCGCCTTCCTGACCAGCGTGGCCGAGCACGTGGGCGAGGAGTCGCGCTGGGTGCACCAGGGCATGACCAGCAGCGACCTCCTGGACACCGCCTTCGCGCTGCAGGTGCGCGAGGCCGGCACCGTCCTGCGCGCCGCGCTGGTGGCGCTGCTCGACGTCGTCGAGACCAGGGCCGTCGAACATCGTGACACGGTGATGATGGGGCGCTCGCACGGCATCCACGCCGAGCCCACCACCTTCGGCCTGAAGCTGATGGTGTACTGGGCGGCGCTCGAACGCGGGCTGCGGCGACTTGACGCGGCGCAGGCCGATATCGCGCACGGCCAGCTGTCGGGCGCCGTCGGCACCCTGGCGCACCTGGACCCGCGCGTGGAGTCCCTCACCATGGAGCGCCTGCGGCTGGGCGTGGACCCGGCCTCGACGCAGGTCATCCAGCGCGACCGGCACGCCGCCTGGCTCGGGGCGCTGGCCCTGCTGGGAGGGACCATCGAGCAGATGGCCGTCGAGATCCGCAACCTGCAGCGCACCGACGTGCACGAGGTGGAGGAGCCGTTCGGCCGCGGCCAGAAGGGCAGCTCCGCCATGCCGCACAAGAAGAACCCCATCGTCAGCGAGAAGCTGACCGGGATGGCGCGCCTGCTGCGCGCATACGCGCACACCGGCCTGGAGAACATCGCGCTGTGGCACGAACGCGACATCAGCCACAGCAGCGTCGAGCGCATCATCTTTCCCGATGCCTGCCACGTGCTGCACCACATGCTGGCGAAGATGAAGTGGCTCATTGCCGGCCTGGTGGTCTACCCGGACCAGATGCAGGCGAACATGGACAAGGTGCGCGGCATGTATTTCTCGCAGCCGGTCCTGCTGGCGCTGACCGAGGCGGGTGTCAGCCGCGAGGAAGCCTACGCCCGGGTCCAGGCCTGCGCGCTGCGTGTCTGGGACGGCAACCACACCCTGCGGGAACTGGTCGCAGCCGAGCCGGGCATTGCCGGAGTGCTGGCCCCGGAGGTCCTGGAGGCCTGTTTCGACGTCAACCGGCAGCTGCGGAATATTCCCCACATCTTCGGCAGGACATTGTCCCGCAAGGACTGGTGATTTCGGGAACTCGCGCTGCGAGCCCGTGTTCAAAATAGAGTCGCCGTCCTGATTTCAATTTCAATAACTGGTGACAGGGCGGCGAGTTAATTCAGTTGACGGGCTGGCAAGGGGGGCGTAGTTTTCCCCCTAACAGGTGACCTGGCCGATGCGATTCCAGGCACCGCAACTCTCCTTCAGGAGGCTCAACGATGCGGAAGTTCTTCCTGGTCGGCCTCGTTGCTGCCATGGCTGTGGCTGTTGCGGCGATGGCCGCCGAGATGCCCGGAAAGATCACGATCAAGGACTGCGCCGACACCAAGACGCCGGTGACCTTTGATCACGCGGCTCACGTGAAGGCCGCCAAGGACTGCGTGACCTGCCATCACACGCAGAAGGACCTGACGGCCGCCAGCGCGGCCACGGTCACCGTCGCGAAGTGCGGCTCCTGCCACATCAAGCCCGAAAAGGCCGAGACCCCGGCCTGCTCCGGCAAGAAGATGACGGACAATCCGTACCACATCGGCTGCGTGGCCTGCCACAAGGAAGCCAAGAAGGCCGATGCGGCGACGAAGGCCCCGACGGCCTGCACCGGCTGCCACCCGAAGGCCGGCGCGTAGCCCGCTGGCGGATGGCCGGCTGACGACACGGAGCCCCTCCCGCGCGGGAGGGGCTCCTGCTTTTCCGGGGCCCCGGCGGACAGCCGGAATCGGCTCTTTGCCGGCCGGCGGGCGGGTGCTAAATTGGGGCCGACCTTCCGGTCTGCGGCACGGCCGCCCTCCCGATTCTTCACGCTTCACGACGGAGCAGCATGGCAGCGCACGACGAGAGCTTTTCGCCGGTTCCGGTCGACCGCCTGGACGACGCCGCCCTCCGCGAATACCTCCGCGGCCACGGGCTGACCCTCAAGACCGACGAAGCCCGCCGCGTGGCCTCGCTGCTGGGGCGCGAACCCTCCCTGACCGAACTGACCCTCTTCGACACCATGTGGAGCGAGCACTGCTCGTACAAGAGCAGCCGGCCCCACCTGAAGAAGCACCTGCCGACCGACGGGCCGAACGTCGTCGTGGGGCCGGTCGAGGACGCGGGCATCATCGACTTCGGTGAACACGACGGGCGGCGCTGGGGCATCATCTTCGCCCACGAGTCGCACAACCACCCCAGCCAGGTCATGCCGGTCGAGGGTGCGGCCACCGGCATCGGCGGCATCGTGCGCGACGTGTACTGCATGGGCGGCGAGGTCATCGCCACGCTGGATCCGCTGCGCTTCGGGTGGCCGATCGACGCACCGGGTGAAACCGGCGCGGCGCATCGCATCGACATCGCCCGCGGCGTCGTGACCGGCATCTGGGAATACGGCAATGCCCTGGGCGTGCCGAATCTCGGCGGCGACATCTATTTCCACGAGTCGTACAACGAGAACTGCCTGGTCAACGTGGTGGCGGTCGGCCTGGTGGACCAGGCGCACATCACGCACAGCCGCGTGCCGAAGCAGGCCGCAGAGGAACCGTACGACCTGATCCTCGTCGGCAAGCCCACCGACTGGTCGGGCATGGGCGGCGCCGCCTTCGCCTCGGCCGACCTGGACGCCGCCGCCGCGCACGAGAACAAGGGCAGCGTGCAGACGCCCGACCCGTTCCTCAAGCGCATCCTGACGGTGGCCAACCGCGCGGCGCTGCAACTGGCCCGCGACGAGGGCGTCGAGATCGGCTTCAAGGACCTCGGCGCCGGCGGCGTGGCCTGCGTGACGAGCGAACTGGTCGATGCCGGCGGCTTCGGTTGCGACGTCGACCTGGCGCTCGTGCACCAGGTGACGGGGCTGCCGGCCCGCGTCTGCGCCTGCAGCGAGACGCAGGAACGTTACGGGCTGGCCGTGCCGGCGCGGCTGACGGCCGCCGTGCTGAAGATCTACAACGAGGACTTCGCGCTGCCGACGCTGTACGAGGGCGCCTGTGCCCGGCGCATCGGCGCCGTGACGCAGGAGCGGCGCTACGTGCTCAGGCTGGGCGACCGCATCGTCTGCGACGCGCCGGTCGAGACGATCACGGAGGGCATCCGCTATGACCGCGTCGCCGAGGCGCCGGTGCGCCGCGAGGTGCCCCTCGACGAACGGCTGACCGAGGCGCCGGTCGCGGCCATCGCCGACGAGTGGCTGGCGCTGATGGCCCACCCGAACCTGGCCAGTCGCGAATATGTGTACCGCCACTACGACGCCGAAGTGCAGGCCAACACCATCATCCGTCCGGGCGAGGCTGACGCCGGAGTCGTCGCGCCGCTGGCGGGCTGCCGCCGCGGCGTCGCGCTCAGCGCCGACGGCAACCCGCTGCTGGGCCTGGCCGATCCCTGGAGCGGCGGCGCCGCCGCCGTGCTCGAGGCCTGCCGCAACGTGGCCTGCGTGGGCGGCGAGCCGGCGGCCATCACCGATTGCCTCAACTTCGGCAATCCCGAGAATCCACATGCGTTCTGGCAGTTCAGCGAGGCGGTGCGCGGCGTGGGCGATGCCTGCCGCGGCATCGGGCTCTACGCGCGCGAGGGCACGCCGCTGCCGGTCGTGTCCGGCAACGTGAGCCTGTACAACCAGAGCTCGAGCGGACGGGCGATCGCGCCGTCGCCGATCGTCGCCTGCGTCGGACTGGTTGCCGACCACGCCCACAGCCGCAGCCAGCGATTCAAGGCTCCCGGCGACATCGTGCTGCTGGTGGGTCGCCGGCGCCCGGAACTGGCAGGCAGCGTCTACCTCGACCTCGGCTTCGCGGCCGGCCGGCCCGCCGTGCCGCCGCTCGATTTCGCCGAGGCGCGTCGCGGGATCCGCGCCGTCTGCGACCTGGTCGCGGCGGGACTGGTGACGGCCGCGCATGACATCGGCGACGGCGGTCTGGCCGCCTGCGTTGCCGAGATGGCGATTGGCCTGGAGGGTGCCGGCCTGCTGGGCGCCGAACTCGCCCTGCCGGTCCACGAGGGACTGACGGCGCGTGAGTACCTGTTCGGCGAGGCGGGCGGGTTCGTGCTGACGGTGGCGCCCGGAAGCCTGGCCGAGGCGGAGTCGAAGCTGGCTGCCGCGGGCGCGGAGTGGTGGCAACTCGGTACGGTAACCGCCGACCCGCGCCTTTGCGTCCGCGAAGCGGACGGCGCCCTGCTCGCCGAGATCGGCGTCCGTCGCCTGGCGCGCGTCTGGCAGGAGGCGTTGCCGGCGTTGTTCGGCGGCAGTGCCGCGGTGACCGCAGTGCCGGCTCCCGCGGCGCCGGATGCCATCGGCGAAGGTGCCACGCCGCCGCTGATCAACCTCGCCCGCCGGCCGCGCGTGGCCGTGGTGCAGTTGCCTGGCGTCAACTGCGAGGACGAATCGGCGCGCCTGCTGGTCGAGGCCGGGGCCGACGCCGAGGTGTTCCGCTGGACGCGGCCCGCTGCGGAGCTGGCTGCCTTCGACGGTTTCCTGGTGCCGGGCGGCTTCTCCTACCAGGACCGCGTGCGTGCTGGCGCCGTGGCAGCGAAGGACCCGCTGCTCGACGTGCTGCTCGAGGAGAGCGGCCACGGCAAGCCGGTGCTCGGGATCTGCAACGGTTGCCAGGTGCTGGTCGAGGCAGGCCTGGTGCCCGGCCTGCAGCCGGGCCGCATCGAGGTGGCGCTGGCGGCGAACCGGAACCCGGGCCGACACGGCTACCTGGCGCGCTGGGTGGCGCTGGAAGCCCTGCCGCTGGCGCGAACGCCGTTCGTCGAGGGCCTGACCGGGACGCTGCCGCTGCCCATGGCGCACGCCGAGGGCCGCTTCACGCACGAGGACCCGGAGTTCTTCCGCAGGCTGGCGGCCTCGGGCCACGTTGCCCTTCGTTACGCCGCCTTGGGCGGGCGCGTCGACGGCAACCCGAACGGCTCGCTGCTCGACGCGGCGGCGCTGACCAATGCGCGCGGCAACGTGCTGGCGCTGATGCCGCACCCCGAGCGGGCGGCAAAGCTTCGCATGGTGCCCGAAGACCTGCCGCACGCCTGGGGCCGTCGCCGCCTCGCCGCCGCCGGCGACGCCCGTGCCCTGGAAGGCGCCGGGCCCGGGGCGTTCCTGTTGCAGAGGCTCGTAGAGTTGTGCTGACAGGGCCGGGTGAAGAACGAGGACATCAACATCGCATCGCAGGGGGGCACATGCCGGCCGAACTCGCGCAGACACTGTTGACCAGCCACAAGGGCGTGGACCTGCATGCGGCAACGGCGCGCCGCGTGATGTGTGACCGCCTTGCCGGCGGTGACCGGCTGGCCGACCTGCGCCGTTGCGAGTTCCATGTGTTCGGAGGTGGCGTGTCCGTTGGGGCCGCCGGCGTGCCGACCCTGGCGATGCTGCTCGGCACCGGGCGCTACTACAATCCGAACAAGCATCGTTTCGGGCACTTCGAACTGGAATCGGATTTCGCCTGGAACGAGGGCGCCGGGGGGCCGCTGCCCGCCGGATGGCCGGGCCGGGCCGTCGGCGTCAGCGGTGCCGCAGCGGCAGGCTTGTTCGATGACCTGCTGGGCGGGCCGGCGCCGACCGGGTACACGGCGTACGACGTTGCGGCCTGGGCGCGCGGCCAGACGGCAGATCAGACCGGCGGCGTCGTGAGCGGCACGCTGTGGCGGCTCGTCATCCGCGGCGAGGGCGATACCGCACGAACCGTGGGCGACACGCTGGCCGTGGCGCGCAGCGGACACGAGGGACTGCTCGTCAATCCGCACATGGAATGCTGGCTGGTCGCCTGCGCGGCCGCCAGCGGCTGCTGATGGACGGTCGGCGACACGTACGAATTCACGGTCGAGGGGCCGCAGGCCGGGAGGCGCGATGAACACGGGCAGGCATTGGCGCGAGGAATGCGGCGTGGTCGGCATTGCTGCCGTCGACGGCGCAGCCGAGCTGGCTTCGCTGGCGTTGCACGCGCTGCAGCACCGTGGCCAGGAGAGCGCCGGCATCACCGTGGCCGACGGACACCGCCTGTTGACGCACAAGCGCATGGGGCTCGTGGCCGACGTCTTCGACGAAACGACGACCCGCACGCTGACCGGCGCCTGGGCCATCGGTCACGTGCGCTACAGCACCTCGGGCAGCAGCCACCTGCTGAATGCCCAGCCGTTCCAGGCCGCGACCCACCGCGGGACGGTGAGCCTGGCGCACAACGGGAACCTGGTCAATGCGCACGAATTGCGCCGGGAGATGGAACTGCAGGGCTCGATCTTCTCGACCACCAGCGACACCGAAGTGATCCTGCACCTGCTGGCCCGGCACCCTTCTGAACACGTCGAGGACGCACTGCTCGACGTGCTGCCGCGCGTCAAGGGTGCCTACAGCATGGTCGTGCTGACGCGGGACCGCCTGATCGCCGTGCGCGACCCGCACGGGTTCCGGCCGCTGTGCCTGGGCCGCTACCGTGACAGCTACGTCGTGGCCAGCGAAAGCTGCGCCTTCGACATGATCGGCGCGCGCTACCTGCGTGACATCGAGCCCGGCGAGATGGTGGTGCTCGGCGACGGCGAACTGAGCAGCCGCAAGCTGTCCGTCACGGCGCCGGAACGTCGCTGTATCTTCGAACTCGTCTATTTCTCGCGGCCGGACAGCATCGTCTTCGGCCGCCATGTCGAATCGGCGCGCCGACGCAGCGGCGAGATCCTTGGTCGCGAGGCGCCTGCTGTGGCCGATCTCGTCTGCGCCGTGCCCGACAGCAGCAACACCGCGGCGCTCGGATACTCGCGGGCCACCGGCATTCCCTACGAGATGGCGCTGATCCGCAACCACTACGTCGGCCGCACGTTCATCTCGCCGGCGCAGAAGGTCCGCGACATGTCGGTGCGCATCAAGTTCAACCCCGTGGCCGAGGTCGTCGCCGGCAAGCGCGTGGTGATGATCGACGACTCGATCGTGCGCGGCACGACGATGCGAAAGCTGGTCAAGCTCATGCGCGGTGCCGGCGCGGCCGAGGTGCACCTGCGCATCGCCTCGCCGCCGGTGACCAATCCCTGCTATTACGGCATCGATACGCCGGTGCGCAACGAACTGATCGCAGCCAGCCACTCGGTCGAGGAGACCAGGGTGTACCTGCGCGTGGACTCGCTGGCCTACCTGTCGCTTGAAGGCCTGCGCGAAGCGGCCGGTGACAAGGGCAACCACTGCGACGCGTGTTTCTCCGGCAACTACCCGGTCTCGTTCGGCGAAGAGCCCGGGCGCGACCTCCTGGAGCGCGCGGCCGGCGTGCGTATACCCGTCAAACCGATGCCGCCGACGGATGGAGACTGACCTGGAGGACCAGCAGCCGCAGCACCCTGATCGCGCGCCGGCGCCGGGTTCACCCTGGCGACCGGCGCCCGCGTTCGATGACCCGGCCGTGCTTTCCGACGCGCTGCGCCGGCGCGTGCTGCCAGGAGTGGCCGCGCCCGGTCGCTACATCGGCGGGGAACTGGGGGCCGACCGCGACGGCTTCAGCGCCGATCGCGCCAGCGTGCTGCTGGCCTTTCCCGATGTCTACGAAGTGGGGATGTCGCACCAGGGCCTGCGCATCCTCTACACGCTGCTCATGGACCGCACCGGCGCGTTCTGCGACCTGGCCTTCGCGCCCTGGCCCGACATGGAGCAGGCCATGCGTGCCATCGGCCTGCCGCTGTACGGGCTGGAGTCGCGCCGGCCGGCGGGCCGCTTCGACCTCGTCGGTTTCTCGCTCGGCTACGAGCTGACCTACACGAACATGCTGACGATGATCGACCTGTCGGGCGCGCCGCTGCGAGCGGCCGATCGCGGCCCGGACGATCCCATCTTCATGGCCGGCGGCTCCTGCGTGCTGAATCCCGCCGTAGTCGGACCGTTCCTCGACCTGCTCGTGCTCGGCGACGGCGAGGACGTGGTGCTGGAGATGGCCGCGGAACTGCAGGCCTCCCGTGCCGCAGGCGAGGGTCGGGACGGCAGGCTCGCGCGCCTCCGGGCCCTGCCCGGTGTGTGGTGGCCCGGCGCGGCGCAGCCGGTGCGCTCGCGCGTGGTCAGGGACCTGAACGACTACCCGCCGCCGCGGCAGATCGTGCCCGTGATCGAGCCGGTGCACGACCGGTTGGCGCTGGAAGTGATGCGGGGCTGCGTGCGCGGCTGCCGCTTCTGCCAGGCCGGCATGATCACGCGACCGGTGCGCGAGCGCGACGCCGATCTCCTTGTCGCGGCGGCGCGGGAGGGCCTGGCGGCCTCCGGGCATGCCGAGGTATCTCTGCTCAGCCTGTCGACCGGCGACTACACCGGCCTCGGCGAGGCCGTGGCCGGCATCCAGGACGCGCTGGCGGCAGACCACACCAACCTCGTGCTGCCCAGCCTGCGCGTCGACTCGGTTGACGAGGGGCTGTACGACCGCATCAGCAACGAACGGCCGTCGAGCTTCACCTTCGCGCCCGAGGCCGGCAGCGCGCGCTTGCGTGACGTCGTGAACAAGAACATCACCGACGAGGAGATCGTCACGGCGACGGCCCAGGCGCTGCGCGCCGGCGTGAAGAACGTGAAGCTGTACTTCATGATCGGCCTGCCCACCGAGACCGACGAGGATCTCGTGGACCTGGCCGAACTGGTCGGGCGCGTGGTGCGGCAGGCTCCGCGCGGCGGCGCGCAGGTGCATGTGTCGCTGTCGCCGTTCTCGCCCAAGGCGCACACCACCTTCCAGTGGGCCGGCCAGATCTCGCGCGCGGAGATCGACCGGCGAAACCACCTGGTGGCCGGGCTGCTGCGGCGCCACAAGCTGAAGCTGAGCCTCCGCGACCCGGAGATCTCGTTCCTGGAGGCGATGCTGGGCCTGGGTGACGGCCGCCTGGCCGACGTCCTTGAGCGGGCCTGGCGCGCGGGGGCGCGGTTCGAGGGCTGGACCGAGTACATGCGCATCGGCACCTGGGAGCGGGCCCTGGCCGAGTGCGGCGTCGAGGCGGCGGACATCCTGTCGCCCCGCGACCCGGCTACCCCGCTGCCCTGGGACGGGGTCGACGTCGGCATCGACAAGGAGTTCCTGCGCCGGGATTGGCGCCGGGCAGTCCAGGCCCGGACCCTGCCCGACTGCCGCCTGGAGGGGCCCTGCTACGACTGCACGTCCTGTGACGGGGACATCCAGCACATCTTCGCCAAGCTGGAGGCCCTGCAGGGCGCCCCGGCCCGCCGCGGGCCGGCCATCCCCTCGCACGGCCGGGGCACCACCCGGCTGGCCGACGATCCGATCCCGCGGCAGACGCCGCCGCCGGCCCCCGGCGCGACCGGAAGCCCGGAGCCGGCCCCGGATTTCGACCCGCGGAACGGCGACCCGGCCCGGCCGGGGCAGGAGGATGGCCGCTGGGTGAACTGGCGGCAGCAGGCGGCGGCCAAGTGCTGGTACCGGGTGGAATACACCAAGGGGGACGACCTGGTCTTCCTGGGCCACCTGGACTTCCAGCGGCAACTGCATCTGGCCCTGCGAAGGTCGCGCTTGCCTGTCGCCCACAGCAAGGGCTATCATCCGCACCCGATGCTCAAGTTCGGCCCCCCGTTGGCGGTTGGGGTCGGCGGTGAGCGCGAGTGCCTCGACATTGCCTTCGATCACCAGGTGCCCGGCTGGACCGAGCGGCTGGGACGCGAGTTGCCGCCGGGCCTCAGCCTGGGCCGCGCCGTGACGATCGGGGCTCAGGCGCCGCCGTCCATCGACCAGGCGGTTTCGAGGTTCGACTACCGGGTGCGGTTGCCCGGCACCCCCGAGGGCGGTCCAACGGCCGAAGTGGCCGCCGCCGCCGTGGACGCGTTCCTGGCCAGTCCGAGCCGGCTGGTCGTGCGCAAGCGTCCCAAGGGTGACATTCAGATCGACGCCCGTGCCCTGGTGCCCGAAGGTGGCCTGGGATTGGCGCGGGTTGACGGGCAGGGCCCGGGACCGGAGCTGCGTATCAGCCTGCTGCGCAGCGAGTCCGGCGCCGGCTTGCCCGTGCACGAATTCCTGGCCTGCCTGTTCGGCCAGGCGCTGCCCGAGCCCGGGCTTTGCGTCGTGACCCGGACAGGGTACTCGGGCCTTCACCGTGACGGGCGATGGTTGTCGCCCCTCGAGGAAGTAGGTGAGACCGGCCTTCGGTTCTGGTTGGGGCGTCACTTCTATTCCTGATCGCCCTGCCCGCCGCTGGCAGGTTCTATGCGAAAAGAAATCATCATCAACTCGTCCCCCCACGAGATCCGTATCGCCATGCTCGAAGACGGCGAACTCGTGGAGCTCCTGGTCGAGGGAGCGGACGCCAAGCGCATTGTCGGCAACGTCTACAAGGGCAAGGTCACCTCGGTCAAGCCCGGCCTGCAGGCCGCTTTCGTCGATATCGGGCTCGAGCGCGCGGGATTCCTGCACGCCTCGGACCTCGAGCATGACGACAGCGACGAGGAGGCGCCGGCGCCCGCGCCGGCTCCCGGAGGCCGCGGCGGTCCGCCGGGTCGCCGTCGACAGCGCCACGTGCCGGACATCGGCAACGTCCTGAAGGTCGGCGACCAGATCCTCGTGCAGGTCACCAAGGAACCCATCAGCACCAAGGGACCCCGCCTGACGGCCGACATCAGCCTGCCGGGCCGCTACCTGGTGATGATGCCCAAGGGGCGCCACATCGGCGTCTCGCGGAAGATCGAGGACCGCCGCGAACGGGTGCGGCTCAAGCAGCTCCTGCAGTCCCACCGCCCGGCCGAGGGCGCCTTCATCATCCGCACCGCGGCGACCGCCGTCACCGAAGAGGGCATCAAGCAGGACGTCGACTACCTCAGCAGCCTGTTCGACAAGCTCTACCGCTCCGGACAGGAAGTGCAGGCGCCGGCCCTGGTCCACGAGGACGTGGGCATGGTCGTGGCCCTGATCCGCGACATCTTCAAGGAAGACACCGCCCGCCTGGTGATCGACGACCACGACGACTTCGTGCGCCTGGTCAACTACGTCAAGATGTTCGCGCCCGAGCTGCGCGGCCGCATCGAGGAATACAAGGGCGACCTGCCCATTTTCGACCAGTTCGAGATCGAAGCCGAGATCAAGAACACGCTCGACAAGCGCGTCTGGATGAAGAAGGGCGGCTACCTGATCATCGAGCAGACCGAAGCGCTGGTGTCGATCGACGTCAACACCGGTCGCTTCGTCGGCAAGCGCAACCAGGAAGACACCATCCTGCAGACGAACATGCTGGCCGCGCGCGAGGTGGCGCGCCAGCTGCGGCTGCGCGATGTCGGCGGCATCATCGTCATCGACTTCATCGACATGGAGAGCGAGAGCAACAAGAAGCGCGTCTTCAACGAGCTCCGCCTGCACCTGCACCGCGACCGCGCGCGCCACAAGGTGTTCCAGGTCAGCGGCCTGGGCCTGGTCGAGATGAGCCGGCAGCGCGTGCGGCCATCGCTGCTCTCGCAGCTGTCGGACGACTGCCCGTACTGCACGGGCACCGGCAAGGTCCTCTCGATGGAGACGATGAGCAACCGCATCGAGCGGCTCATCCAGCGCATCGCCGTGGTCACGCACGAGTCGCGCCTGCAGATCCAGGCCAACCCGGTGCTGGCGCTCTACCTGCTCGAGGAACGTCCCGAGCAGTTCCGCGAGCTGTCGCGCGCATTCGACCTCGAGCTCAACGTCCTGGACGATGCCACGCTGCACGTGGAGGAGTTCCGCATCGTCAGCCTGACGTCGGGCAAGGACCTGATCGCGGAATTCGAGAAGAAGGCGCGGGGCGGGCGCTAGCCTGCCGCTGACATGCTCACGCGGGTGGGCGCGGGTCGAGGCGCGAGACCAACTGCAACCGGGCGCGGTCACCGTACTGGCGGGACAGCGCCCGGTTCGTCGTTGCTGCCGGCCCGCCGCGCAGCGCCGCCAGCCGGCGCAGCAGGCTCTTCAGCCCATACTCGCAGAACTGGGCCAGGCGCGTCTCGAACTCCCTCGCCGCCCCGTGGTGCTTGCGCACGAACAGCCGGTAGCTGAGCTGGAACTGCCGCAGGCTGAAGTCGCTGACCGTCGCCGCGGCGCGTCCCTCCAGGTGCACGACCTCGCTGTCGGCGCAGTACCACACCGCCAGCCCGGCCGCCCGCGCCCGGAGGCACCAGTCGGTCTCCTCGAAGTAGAGGAAGAACCGCTCGTCCAGCGGGCCCACTGCGTCCAGGGCCGCGCGGGGCATCAGCAGGCAGGCGCCGGCCACGTAGTCCACTTCGCGCGACGGTTCGCTGCGGGCAGGCACGTGCACCACGCGTTCGCCCCAGAAGGGGCCGCGCAGCCGGCGCGCCGGGTCGACAAAACCGAGCCAGTGGTGGCGAGGCGCCGGAAACCAGCCCCAGGTGATCGTCGGCGTGCCTTCGGCGTCGGTCAGGAGGGGACCCACGGCGCCGAGGCGCTCTTGGTCGCGCGCGAAGCCGACCAGCCTGGCCAGCGCGCCGGGCGGGCAGACCGTGTCCGGGTTCAGCAGCAGCACGAACGCGCCGCGGCACCGCGGCAGGGCCAGGTTATTGCCGCCGGCAAAGCCGCGGTTGGCGCCGGCCTCGAGCAGGGTGACGCCGGGAAAGGCGGTCCTGACCAGGTCCGCCGAGCCGTCGCGCGAGGCGTTGTCGACCACCAGCACCTCGTGCGTCAGCCCTTCGCAGGCGGCGGGCAGCGAGTCCAGGCAGTCGCGCAGCAGGGGCGCCGTGTTCCAGTTGACGATGACGATACTGAGGTCAGTTGCGGCGTCGGCGCCAGACGCACTGGATGCACCGGATGCACCCGGCACGTCGGCCGTTTCCGGGCGGGGGAGATGGGGGTCGTGCGTCACCGCGGCCGCTCGCCCCGGGCGAGCAGGAAGGTGCCGGGCGAATTCGCCGGCATCGCGGCCTCGGCACGGCGCAGTTCCGCCGCCAGGCGCGGCGCGCGCAGGCGCCCGAAATTGAAGCCTTCGCGAATGCCCTCGGTGAACAGCCCGGGCGCCATCTCACTGCGGAACAGCGGCTTGAACTCCAGGTTCACGAAGCCCGTGCGCTCGAGCAGTTCGCGCAGCGTGTCCTCGCGGAAGTAGCGCACCACATGGTGCTGCCTGCGGTGGCTCTCCACCAGCGCCGGGTCGTCGATGGTCTGCAACGTGTCCACCGAGAAGACGATGCGCGCGCCGGGCTTCATGATGCGCAGGCACTCGCGCAGCACTTCCTCGTGGTTCGGAATATGCTCCAGCACGCAGACGCTGAGCACAACGTCGAACGTGTCCGGCGCGAAGCCGATCGCCTCGAGCGGCTGCGCGAAGAACTCGAGGTTCGCGCGCCGCCCGTAGGCACGGGCATGGGCGCGGGCGATCCCGATGAACCGCTCGTTGACGTCGATGCCGCAAGTGCGCGCGAATCGGCGCCCGAGCAGCATCGTTTGCAGCCCGTCACCACAGCCGATGTCCAGCGCCGTGCCGCTTCCCGCCGGCGGCAGCCAGTCCAGCATGGCCTCGTACTCGAGGATCTTGAAAGGGCTGTAGGTGAAGTTGATGTGCGGGTAGACCCCGAACGGCATCAGGGCCCTGAGCAGGTGGTGCTTCACTGGCTTCCTCCGGCCGTCAACGGCGCCCGGCCCGGCGCAGGATCTCCTGCTCCTGGGGGGTAAGGCTATCCAGCCCCTCGCGCGAGATCTTGTCGAGGATGGCGTCCACCTGCGAACGGTCCGCGGCCGGCGGCGGGCTGCCCGCTGGTCTTCCGCTCGAGGGCGGGGCCTGTGACGTGCGCGTCTCGGGGCGGACCACGCGAAGCTTGCGCTTGCCGAACAAGCGTCGTCCCGGCAGGCGCAGGCCCATGCCGGCGCGCAGGGAGGGGATGGTCAGGCGCAGGAAGATGAAGCCGGCGCCCATGCCGCCGAGGTGCGCCCAGTGCGCTACGCCGCTGCCGTTGTCGGCAATGGTGCTCAGCAGTTCGATCAGGCCGAACAGCACCACGGCGTATTTGGCCTTCATCGGCAGGATCAGGCCGATCAGGATCACGGCCTCGGGAAACATCATGCCGTAGGCCAGCAGGATGCCGTAGAGCGCGCCCGAGGCGCCGATCATCGGCGTGAAGGCTTCCATGCCGAACACGTTGAACAGGCCGTACGTCACGGCGCCACCCAGGCCGCAGATCAGGTAGTAGAGCAGGAACGGACCGCGGCCCCAGCCTGCCTCGATCTGCGCGCCGAACATCCACAGGCCGATCATGTTGAACAGGATGTGGCCGAAGCCCCCGTGCAGGAACATGTAGGTGACGAAGCGCCAGATCTCGAGCCCGAAGATGGCCCGCCCCGGGATGAACCCGAACGCCTCGGTGATCGGACCTACCTGCCGGCCCACATAGTCGCGCATGAACGTCTGCACGATGAAGACGGCCACGTTCGCGATCAGCAGGGCCTTGACGCCCGGGGTCATGCCCATGCCCCCGAAGGGGCCGGCATTCATGGTCCGGTACGAGCGCATGTCGAGTGTTTCCTTCCCGGCGTTTCGCGCGGCCGGCGCCATCCCGTCCGCGCGCGTAAGATACACCACGGGGGGCGGTTCGGCACCGCAATTCACGCCCCGGCGGCGACCCATGGGAATCGGCAGGCCGGCGCGGATCTGTAGCCCGGGTGGTTCCGGCGCAAAACGAAGGGGGGAGCCATTGCTCCCCCCTTTCCCGGAAACGGACGCATCCGGTCGCGCCGGGGCTCCTACCTGAAGATCGCGTCCATGGCCTCGGCCGCGGCGGGATCCAGGCCCAGTGGCCCGGTCGCCTTGCCCGACTGGCCGTAGGTCGGGTCCCAGGGCAGAGCTGCGGGATCGACATAGTCCAGGTCGGTGCCGTCGATCTCGTTGATCTTGTCGATGAACGCATTGGCCAGGATCCCGTAGCCGTGGCTGTTGGGATGGATGCCGTCCAGCGAGAAGATCGTCGTCGCCGCAGCCTGGGCCACGGTCATGCCGGCGCCACGCAGGAACAGGAAGTGCGTGCGCTGGTTGGCCGTCGTGCCGGTGGCCAGCAGGGCGTTGGCGTCGACCAGTCCGACGTTGGCCGTGCCGGACGCATTGACGCTGGCGGCGATCGCCGCAATAGTCGCGTTGAACACGCCGGTTGCCGTCGCCACCGACGTATACTCGCCGGCGTCGAGCGTGTACTCGTCCGGGATGGGCGTCGCCGGGTTGTTGGCGGCGATCCAGGACAGGGCCGGGAAGCGCACGTAGAGAACGCCGGTTTCCTCGAACCCGCCCGGCCAGACCTGACCGATCTGCGAGGTGACGTAGGCGTCGAAATTGGCCTTCGGCACGAAGTACGGGGTGCTGGTCACGCTCGGGATGTTGGCGACGATGATCGTCGGCTTCAGCCCGTTGTTGCGCTGCGCCAGGCCGCCGGCGAGCATCGCCAGCAGCGCCGTGTAGTCGGCGGTGAACGCCTGGTGACCCAGCGAACCGTTGTCGCCGAAACCCGGAGCCGGTTCGCCGCTCGTGGCCGGCCCCAGCACGTCGTTGTTGCCCAGCCAGAGCGTGGTGAGGGCGCCGCCCTTGGCCACGGCCTGGTAGAACTGCGACGCGGACTGGAACGTGACGGGCACGAGTCCGCCCGGGCCGGGGTAGCCCGCCGCCACGGGGTCGTTGCCGAACAGCGACGCCCGGTTGATGAAATCGAAGAACGGGTTGGCCCCGCTGGCGCTCGACGCCGAAGAGTAGGCGTTCATGCCGTCATGCAGCACCGCGCCGGGCACGCCCAGGTTGTGGTACTGCGTCGGCTGCGTGGCGGCCAGCAGCAGTTCCGACTGCACGTCCGCCGCGGGCGTCGAGCCGAGCACCGCGATGCTCGTGCCGTTGAAGAAGAGCACGCCGGTCACGTTGGCGCCGCTCAGCCCGCCGATGCCCGGCGAGGCGATCCACGGCTGCGTGAACTGCGTGCTGCTGAGGCCCAGCGCGTTCGCGACCAGCCGCGGGTAGCTGTACATCTGCCCCGACTGGATCAGCCCGCCGTCCATGAAGCCGGCCGTCAGGCTGTTGCCCACCGACACGTAGCGCGCGCCCGCGTCCTCGGTCGTGGGGTCGTTGACCAGGTTCGTGGGATCATCGGGCGCTTCCAGCGAACAGCCGCCGAGCGCCACCAGTGCACCCACCAGCAGGAGGGTGGGCAGCGTCTTCGTGATGTGTCTGAAGTTCTTCATTGCCTGCACCTCCTAGAAGTTGTAGCGGAGGCCGACCCCGAACAGGTTGGCCAGTGATTTGTAGGAACCGAACGGGTAGTCGGTGGTGTGGCGGAGCGGTTCGCCGTTCTCGATGTTCGTGCGCTCGACGCCCACGACCACCATGTAGCTGGCGTTGAGGTCCCAGTTGCCGTGCAGGTAGCGCACGCCGAACGAGGAGTCGTTACGGTCGCTGTCCGGCAGCAGCGGGCTGACCGAGATCAGCGGCTGCGGCGTCTTGTCGTGCACGTCACCGGCCATCAGGCTCACGCTGTCGCTCGCCCAGTACTCGCCGCCGAAACGGACCTGCCAGGAATCCTCGTAGCCGAAGTAGATGGACTGGTCGAGGGCGTCGGTGTTGAAGTCGAGCGCCAGCTTCTCGAAGGCGCTCCAGCCGAAGCGCACGTAGTTGCCTTCCAGCCGCAGCCGTTCGCTGGCCTGGTAGGCCACGCCGAGCGACATGATCGAAGGCAGGTTCAGCTCGGAGGAGACCAGCTGTTCGCTGCCGCCCAGCCCGCTGAGAAGCGCGGCAGCCCAGGTCTCGCCGGGATCCTGCACGTTGGTCAGCGTGGCGGTGCGATCCTCGAATTCCATCGTCTTCTCGAAGTGGTACATCGCGCCGAACGACCACTGGGAGGTGGGCCGGTACATCAGGCCCAGCGACGGCGTCAGGTTCATCTTGCTGCGCCCCTCGATCTCGGTCTCGAGGGCGTTCGTGCCGAACTGCGGCTCCGGCGTGTACTTCTTCAGGCTCAGGTGCTGCGAGGCCACGTCCACGCCGATCGCCAGCGCCAGCCCGTCGGCGGCCATGTAGCTGATCGCCGGCGTCACGTAGATGGTCTCGATGGCCACGTCGTGGCTGATGCGGCGGCCGACCCAGTTGGCGCCGTCCTTCCACTCCACGCCCAGGCCGAACGGCGCGTAGACACCGATGCCATACGCCACCTTGCCGCCGGGATTGGCGGTGTAGTAGGCGCCCGGCACCAGGTACACGCGGTCGGCGGCTTCGCCCGTCGACAGGGCGTCGCCCTGGGAGAGGTGCCCGGAGAACTTGAACTGCGGGGCCACACCCACGAAGTTCAGGTCCATGCTGCGGCCGTTCTGGAAGGACAGGCCGGCGGCGTTGTAGAAGAGTGCCGAGCCGTCGTCGGCAGTCGCCGTGAAGGCGCAGCCGAGCGCCGTGGCCCGCGAACCGGCTTCGTAGATGCTGAAGCCGGACGCGTGGGCAAGACCGGCGGCCAGCAGCAGTGCCAGGGGCAGCAACTGCGCGGCGGTCGCCCGCGTCAGGATCCTCTTGCGCATGACGTCTCCTCGTGCAGGGAACGGGGGGTCGACCCGAAGGGGCCCCGCGAATCCGGAGCGAATTCCGGAGAAAATGGGGCCGAATTGACGCGCGGGCCGTATTGACGTGACTGCGTCGGACCCTACCATAGTGGTCTGGTTACGGCAAAGCGGTTTTCAGGCTGCGCCCACCTGGTGCCGTCGCGGGTACTGCGAGATCGGGAGGACCATGATCGTCGATGACGTCGCGTCCCTGCTGGCTGTCGGTGGCCGGTGCAAGGCCGGTCCGTTCGCCGGCCGGCCACCGGCTCCGGGCACGTTTGCCGCGCAGCTGTGGACGGCGTGCGCGACGGGCGTACCCGGCTTGCGCGTGCCGATCGGTGATGCCGGCGACCTGGGTTCCCTGTGCGATCGGACGGACGCGCGCTGGCACGAGGTGCTTGTGAGTGCGGCCGGGCGCAACTCGCCGTACGAGGCCTTGCGCGAGGTCACGGCGACCGGCTGCGGGCTTCCGGGCCCGGTGGCCTGCCTGACACTCGGTGGCGCCGCCCTGCGCGGCCAGCACGGGCGCCGGTGGCACGCCGTGCCCGGCAACCTGCACCTGAGCGTGGCCGTGCCCTGCGACCTGGATGCGGCCACGTGCGGCCCCTCGCTGCCCATGCTGGCAGCGGTCGCCGCCTGCGAGGCCGTCGAGAGGCTGCTCGGGCACGCCGCTGCGGCCTCGCGGGGCCTGGCCGTGAAATGGGTCAACGACATCGTCATCGACGACGGCAAGGCGGGTGGCGTGCTCACCGCCCTGCGCACGCGCGGTCCGCGCATCACGGAGTACTTCGCCGGTCTGGCCCTGAACCTCGCGGCAGCGCCGGTGCTGCCGCCCGACCCGTTCGCACTGCCGGCGACGGCCCTGGCGGTGTCCGGGCCGGCGCCGGCCCTGGGGCCGGCGGCCGCGGCCGTGATGGAGCGCCTGCTCGACCACCTCGAGCAGGTGGCCGACCGCGGTGCGGAAGCCCTGGTCGAGGCCTACCGGGCCCGCTCGCTGGTCCTCGGCCGCGAGGTGGCCGTCTGGGACGCCGGCATTCGGGAACGCCTGGCGGCCGGCGAGGGCACCGGGTGCCTGCCGCCACCCGCCCGGCGGGGCCGGGTCGTCTCGATCGGAGCCGACCTGGCGCTGGTGCTGGAGGGACAGGACGAGCCGGTGCGTGACGGTTGCCTGCGCCTGGACGCGCCGCACCGGCCCGACCCGGAACCGGCCTGAACCCGTTGCCGAAGCTGCACCTCGGCGGTAAAGCCAGCCCTCATCCTGCCGATCCCTAGGCCGGGACAGCTTCGCCCGGTCGTCCACTCCGGATCCGGCCGCGCGCGCAGCGTTCCTCCAGGCCAGGAGAGACGGGATGCTCGGCGCCGACCCCAGCCATGACATAAGGACAGCGCGGCTGCTGGCGAGTCGCGCCACTCCGGGCAATTTCGCCTATGTCGCCTGCACGTTGCTGGTGGGCGCACTGATCGCGATCTGGCGCGAGAACGCCGCCTTGTGGGGCGCACTGCTGGTGCTGCAGGGTGCGCTCGGTTTCCATCGCCGGTCGCTGTGCCGCCACTTCGAGTCGCGGTATCCGCGCGACCCCGTGCAGTGGTCCCGCGACTTCCGCCTGACGAGCCTCGGCCTGGCCATGACCTGGGGCCTGCTGGCAGTCTTCTGCATGCAGAGATACGGCGTGGGCTCGGAGCTCGTCCTGGTGCTGCTGGTGACGACCGGCCTGGGCGGCGGGGTCATCAGCGCCCTGAGCGCCGACCTCCCGTTGGTCGTGCCTGTCCTCGTCACCATCCTCGGGCTGCCTGCTCTGGCGTCACTCGCGCTGCCGCCGCCGCAGGACCTGCAGTTGTCGGTGATGTTCGTCATCTACCTGGCGTACGGCCTGTCGCAGGCGCGCATCCAGAATCGCCAGTTCCGCAGCGAGCTGGCCGCCGCCGACCTGCTCGAGTCGCGTTCGCGCGAACTGGCCGTGGCCAAGCACCAGGCCGAGGCCGCCAGCGAAGCCAAGAGCCTCTTCCTGGCCAACATGAGCCACGAGATCCGCACGCCCATCAACGGGCTGCTGGGCATGACCGAGCTGGCGCTGGGGACCGGGATGACGCCGGAGCAGCGCGAGTACCTCGAACTGGCCCGCCACTCGGGACGCAACCTCCTGGCGCTGGTGAACGACCTGCTCGACTTCTCGCGCATCGAGGCCGGCAAGCTCGAACTGGATCCGCAGGATACCGACGTGCGCAACCTGGTCGGGCGCGCGGTCGATGCGCTCGTGGTGGGGAACGCCGGCGTTCACGTGCCGGTCACCTGGAAGGTCGACGAGTCGGTGCCGGCCCATTGCCGGCTCGATCCGCATCGCCTGCGGCAGGTCTTCACCAACCTGATCGGCAACGCCATCAAGTTCACGCGCACGGGCAGCATCGACGTCCGCGTACGGGCGGAGGCGCGCGACGACGGCGGCTGCTGGCTGGTGGGCGAGGTCGAGGACACGGGGATCGGCATCGCGGCCGACAAGATTGAGGCCATCTTCGGCAAGTTCGCGCAGGCCGACAGCTCGTTCGCACGCGAATTCGGCGGCGCGGGACTCGGGCTGGCCATCACGCGCCAGCTGGTCGAGTTGATGGGCGGCAGCATCTCGGTGCGCAGCACGCCGGGCAGCGGCAGCACCTTCAGTTTCCGCGTGGCGGCAGGTGCGGCGCGCCGGCAGGCAGAGGACGCGCCGGAGGCGGCGGCAGCCGCAGCGGCCAACGGTTTCGACATTCTCGTCGTCGAGGACAACGTGGTCAACAGCCGCTTCGTCGAGAAGCTGCTCGAACGGCGCGGTCACCGCGTGCAGGTGGCGGCCAACGGCCGCTTGGGCGTCGAGGCGAGTGCGGCCGCGAACTTCGACCTGATCCTCATGGATGTCCAGATGCCCGAGATGGACGGCCTGGCGGCTACCCGCGCGATCCGCGAGAGGGAATGCCGGACCGGCGTCCACGCGCCCATTGTCGCGTTGACGGCGCATGCATCGAGCGAGGACCGCGAGCGTTGCATGGCCGCAGGCATGGACGACTACCTCACCAAGCCCCTGCGTGTGCCCCTGCTCGACGCGATCCTCGAGCAGCTGACCGAGCTGCGCGACGGTGTCGCCGTCTAGTTGGGCTTCCCGGCTGCCGGGAACCGTGTCGGCCCGCCGGCGTATCCATCTGAATGTCCCCCGACCGTGATCGCTTCCGTTGGCCCCTGTCCGCGCTGGTCGCCGGCGCGCTTCTGGCGTTGCTGTTGTCGGCCACCGAGCGGTGGCTGTGGCGTGGCCAGGGTCCGCCGCCGATCCAGCGGCGCAGCCCCGAGACGGGCTGGCTGACGGTGCTGCCGCCGCCGTGGGAGAGCGAACCCGACGATGCCCCGGTGCCGACCCGCCCGGAGAGGCCGCGCACCTCATCGGTGCCCGAGGCGCCCTGGTGGCAACTGGCGTGGCAGGAGCGTACCGAGGGCCTGGCGGCGGCGACGGTCACGGCGCCTGCGGGGCCGGATTCCACGGCCCTGCTCCTGGGGCGACTCGGACTGGCGCCCGACCTCGCGGCCCGGGCGCGCCCGGACAGCGTGCTGGCCGCCCGGCTGATCTGGCTTTCGCGGCGGGAAGGCTACCTGCCCCAGGAGGTCCGTCCATGGCTGCAGGCGCTCGGGCGCGCCGAGGCCTACCGTGCCCTGGTTTCCCGCGCGGCGGAAATGTACGACGAGTTCCTCGCCCAGGAGATCATCACCACCGACTGACCCGGCAGGCGCCGGTTGCGCATTGGCCCTCCTCCTGTTTTAATCTGACTGAGACAATGGCATTTTGGTCCCCGGTTCCCCGGACCCGGCAGCGAGAGGGCGACAGCGATGTTCCGCGTGACGAGGGCCGAAGAGCAGGCCGTCCGCCTGGTCATGCGCATGGCGCATATGGGAGGGCAGGTCACGCTCGGTGACCTGGCCGACGCCGAGAACCTGCCGGAGCCCACCGTCGCCAAGCTGCTCGGCATGCTGCGACGCGGCGGCGTGGTCGACGCCCTGCGCGGCCGCTACGGCGGTTACGTGCTGGCCGGCAAGCCCGAGTCCATCTCCGCCGCGCAGATCATCTACTCGGTCAGCGGTGACCCGGTGGCCGGGTTCCCCTGCGGCGAGAGCGCGGACTCGCCCGACTGCCCGCGCAACAACAACTGCGGCCTGCGCCCGGTGTGGCAGCATCTCGAGGGCCGCCTGACCGAAGTCCTGAACCAGACGACGGTGGCCGATCTCCTGAAGAAGGAAGACGTGGCCACGAAGGACCTCAATCGACTGTGGCCGCTGACCGGGGAGTGAGGCGGGGGGATGTTCGCCATCGGCTGGCACGACAACGGCTCGGTGCGCCTTGAAGGGCGTCTCGACGCGGCCAGCGCGCCGCAGGCCCGCGAGTTCCTCGCCGACGTCCAGGGGCGCTGCCGCCTGGACTTCACCCGGCTCGACTACATCGCCAGTGCGGGCCTGGGCATCCTGGTGGCCGTCCAGCGCCGGTTGCGCGACGGCGGCGGTGGCCTGGTGCTGGCCGGGCTCAGCCCGCACCTGCGGGAAGTGCTGGGGCTGGCCGGCTTCGAGGGCATCTTTGAATTCGAATAGGGCATTGGATTCGAGTGCAGCATGCCGCCGCTGACGATTGCCGCGCGCGCCGTTGTCGCCTGCCTTCCCGTCCTGCTCTTCCTGACGACACTCGTCCTGCTCGACACGTTCCGCCTGGTGCGCCGCCGCCGCGTGGCCGTCGCACTGGCCGCAGGCGGCGTCACGGCACTGGCCACGTACTTCGTGAACACCTGGCTCCTGGACCTGACCGACCTGCCGTCCTGGCGCTTCGCCGTGCTGGTGGCGCCGCTGGTCGAGGAGACGGCCAAGGGCGCCTATGTGGCCTGGCTCATCGCCACGCGCCGCGCCGGTTTCCTGGTCGACACGGCGATCCTGGGCTTCGCCGTCGGCGCCGGTTTCGCGATCGTCGAGAACGTGTACTACCTGAGTCAACTGCCCGACGCGCCACTGCTGGTCTGGGCCGTGCGCGGCCTCGGCACCGCGATCATGCACGGCGGCGTCACGGCGCTGCTGGGGCTGATGGTGCAGGCCTTCGGGGAACGGCGCGGGGCCGGCTCGGGCCGTCCCTGGCTGGGGGCACTGCTTGTCGCGGCGCTGCTCCACGCGATGTTCAACCGCTTCATGGTCCAGCCCCTCGTTGCCACGGCCCTGACGCTGGCGATCCTGCCGGTCGCGATGACCGCCGCCTGGCGCTTCGGCGAGCGGCGCCTGCGGCGCTGGCTCGGGCGCGGCTTCGATCTCGACAGCGAGTTGCTCGCGCTCATCCGCGACGGGCAGGTTTCCGGCACGCCGGTCGGCCTCTATCTGCAGTCGCTGCGTGACGGCTTCCGCGCGGACACCGTGGCGGACATGCTGTGTCTGCTGCGCCTGCAGTGCGAACTGAGCCTGCGGGCCAAGGGCACGCTGCTGCTGCGCGAGCAGGGTTTCGAGCCGGCGCACGATCCCGAACTGGCGGCCCGGCTGGCCGAACTGCGCTGGCTGGAGAAGTCGGTCGGACGCGCCGGCCTCCTGGCGCTGCGCCCGCTGGCCCGCTGGCGCGGCACCGATGCCTGGCAGCGCCACCTGCTCGAGGAGCAGGCCTCGCCGGCGCCCGCTCGCGCCAGCTAGAGGAACCGCACCAGCCCGCCCCGGCGCTCATCCAGCCGGAATCCGTGCTTCTCGAAGAACGTCCGCAGGAAGAAGTGCGTCTTGATGGTGCCGAAGCCCAGAGCCTTCACGCGGGTGCACAGGTCGGCCAGGATGGCGCCGTCTAGGCCGCGCTCGGCAAGGGCTGCACTGACGACGATGCCGTCAAGGAACAGCGATTGCGGGTCCGATTCGCGGTACACGGCGCCGCCGACGATCTGCTCCGTCTCGTCGGCGACGACAAGGTAGCGATCGGCGCTGCTGATGTTCTTGGGGTAGCCGGCCCTGAGGAACAGGCGGTAAAGCTGCCCCACCTCCGACGGCCCGGACGGCTCGCCGACCACGTAGGCGCGCCCGTAGCGGTCCTGGATCGCCGAACGCACGATCACGCGGTCCTGGCCGGGCTGGCCGACGGCACGCACCTCGACCGCGTCGGTGCGCGGACGGTGGGGGAATGCCATGCGGCCGAAGGCGGCCAGGTCTTCCGGGTCGACCAGGGTCGCCTGCAGGTCGGACAGCTCGACCATCTGCGTGGCGCGCAGCTGCGGCTGCCGGAACATCCGCTCGAGCAGCCGGTCGAACACCTGCAGCGTACGCGCCTCGGCCTCGGCGAAGTACGTGTGTCGGAACAACGTGAATCGCGACAGGTCCGGCAGCCGGTCCACGCGGTAGAGGCGCGAGAGCTCCTCGACGATCTCGAGCCTGGCCCTTGCCGGCGCCTGCCGGTTGACCACCTGCCAGTCCGCGAAGCGGCTGATCGCGCCCTTCAGGTCCAACGGCTGGTAGTAGTGCGCGCGCAACGACTCGACGAAGCTCTCGAGCGCCGTCCCGAACCCCAGGCCCAGCTGCTCGGCGTCGGTCGCCGTCATCTCGCCCTGCAATTCGGCGAACCAGGCCATCGCATCGTCGATGCCGAGCGCCTCGACGAACGCCTCGAAGATCCACTCGCGTTCGAGGTACTCGCTCGTCCACGGATAGTGGCTGATCGTGTGCTGGTAGATGTTGCGCCACAGCGGTCGCACCAGGCTGAGCGGCCCTTCGTACGGGCGCCATCCCGACAGGCTGTTCTGCAGCGCGCCCTGCCGGAAATCGGGCTCCGGCACCACGATATTGTAGGGCGAAACGAGCCCGGGGATGATGCGCCGCCCGCTGTTGCGCCAGCCGCCGACCACCACCGCCATCGCCCGCACGAGCAGCTGGTGCCAGCGCATGCGCGAAGGCGGCGTGGTGCCGGGTCCGCGCACGCTGCTGAACTCGCGGATCTTCTCCCAGACGGTCAGGTCGCTGACGTAGGCCATGGAGATCGCGCCCAGTTCCGGGCGGCAACAGCCGAGCGTCGGCAGCATGGCGAGCGCGAACGGGTAGCCGCGCAGGGCGATGTACCACTTCACGGTTTGCAGCTGCTCCGTCTGCTCGAAATCGTCGCGGATGATCAGCTGCAGGTCGAAGTGGCGTCCCCGGCTCGTGTTGATGCTGACGCGATAGCGGGAATCGCGGAATCGCGAAGTGATGCGCGAGACCCAGATGCCGCCGGCCGGAACGTCGGCCAGACGCAGGTCCTCGCCCTCGAAGGCGACCTTCAGCGAGTGGCGCAGGAACGTCGTGCCTACCAGCACCTGCCGCAGGCGCTCGGTCTCCTCGACGCTGAGGCCTTCCTGGAAGACCAGCCGGTCACGCCAGGCTTCGGGGTCGAGCGAATCGCAATCCAGCAGCAACTGCTCGTCGAACCACGCGGCCAGCCGGGTGAACTCGCGGTTGGCCACGTCGGCCAGCGCCGGGTCGGCGTCGTGCAGGCTCCAGGTCACGAGCTCCTCGCGGATGGGGCTGTAGAATTCGGGATGATGGATCCCGAAATCGGCCAGCAACCGCATCAGGTCCTCGAACACGCGCCTCGTGCGTGCCGGCGCCGGCCAAGAGAGCTGTGTCCGGTAGGCGTACAGGCGCTGCCGCAGTGCCTGCAGCCGCCGCGGCTCGATTCCCTTGCGGCTGATCTCGCGGATGCTCTCGTCGTCGAGGAACGGCCGCGCCGACTCGATGAACGCCGGCAGGTAGGTGTGGTAGTCGGGCACCGGCTGGTCGAGCACGAGGACCTGGTAGGCCCGGCACCGCACGCCGTGGTCCGGGTGGCGCGCCAGCGCCTCGAGGCGGCGCCGGATGACCATGCCGCGCCGTTGCCCGACCCGGCCCAGTTCGCCGTTCAGCTCCGCCACCGCGGCGAGGGCCTCGTGCCGCGCCCCGAACAGCGCCTGGCGGCTCAGCCGGTCCAGGTCGCGCAGCAGGGGGTCGACGCGCCCGGGATCCGACAGCGGCCCGAAGGGCGGACGGATGCCGGCCGGGAGCGTGATGTGCTCCGAGAACGGGCCAAGGTCGTGGTCGAAGCTGGGGCGACAGGGGCCGAACTCGATGAGCTGCGCGTTGGCGACCCACAGCAGCGGCTGGCTGACCAGCACGCCGAGGTCGATCTCGCGGCCGCTCAGGCTATACTCGAGGTCGCCGATCCGCACCCGGCCCTCCGGCGCGGGACGCACTGCGAGGCGCTGCCCGGTGTGCCGGTTGACCAGCGCATTCTCCTCGGCGTGGATCGCGTCGTCGAGAAGGCCCAGGTCGCGGAAGAACCAGCGCGGCAGGCGCACGGCACAATCGCCGACCTGCAGCGTGCGCGCGTTGACGCGGTACAGCCCCGCGATGACCGCGCTGAAGTTCCGCTCGATCACCTTCCGCCGCAGCGAACCCTTCGGGGTCAGTTCCTCGTTCTCGAGCGTGAAGTCGCGGTCAAGCAGTGCGAAGTCGACTACACGCTCCGGCGGCGCCAGCCCGCTGTTGGCGGTCGTCACGATGCGCTCGAAGTACTCTCGTCGCGCCTCCGGTTGCACCAGTGACCGCAGCACGTCGTCGGACTCGTCCGGCACGATCAGCAGGGTGTTGTAGGCACGGCCGTCGCCGACGAGGAACGTGCGGGCGATACCGGGCACCGCTTCGAAGAGCGACTCGACGCCGCGCGGTGCAATGGTCTGGCCGCGGTTGTTCTTGTAGATGTCCTTGATGCGGTCGACGATCTCCAGGTGGCCGCCCGTCGTGTGGCGGAACAGGTCGCCGGTCGCCAGCCAGTAGTCGTCCGATTCCGGCTCTTCCACGCGCAGGCAGCCGGCGGGGGCGTCCTCGGTCAGGTAGCGCGCGATGTACGGCCCGGCAATCTGCAGTTCGTCCTGCTCGCCGAAGCGGGTTCGTACTCCCGGCAGCGGCACGCCGACCGAGTTCTCCACGTAGTCGTCGGGCGGCGTCATCGTCAGGCCGCCGGTTCCCTCGGTCATGCCGAACCCGCTGCACAGCGAGATGCCGGCGCGCTGGAAGAAGCGGAACACCTGCGGTTCCAGGTAGCCCGCGGCCGACAGTCCCCAGCGCAGGCGGTCACCGACCACCTCGCGCACGAGTTCCGGCGGCGCCGCCTCGACCTGCGGGTCGTCGGCCAGTTCGCGCACGCGATCCCTGATCTGGACCCAGCGCAAGGGCACGCTGATCAGTCCGGTCGGGCGCACCTCGCGCATCCTGTTCAGGAGCGTGGCGGCCGATGGATTGCCGGCGAACACGTAGGTGCCGCCCCAGAACAGCATGCCCAGCATCTCGAGGAAACGACCGAAGGTATGGAAAAGGGGGAGGTAGCACAGGAGCACTTCGCCGTCGCCCACGCGCGGCAGCGCCGCTGCGCGGGCAAAGCGCTTGGTCACCAGCGCGTACTGGCTGAAAGCCACGCCCTTGGGGTTGCCGGTGCTGCCCGAGGTGAACATTACCGTGGCCACGTCGCGCGGCGCCCGTCGCGGGCGATCCGCGACCAGGCGCTCGACATGGTGCGGCTCGAGGCGCGCGCGCTCCTCGTCAAGGTCGACGACGTCCGGGGGCATCGCGTCCATCGACACGGACAACGTGCAGATCAGGAACGGCCGGCGTGTGCGGGCCCGCACCGCGAGCAGCGTCTCAAGCCGGTCGGGGTGGTCGCAGATCGCCACGGAAACAGCGAGCCGGTCGAACGCCCAGGCGATCTCGGCCGTGGACATCTGCACGCTCAGCGGCGTGACGAAGATGTCGTGTGTCAGGCAGGCCAGGTCGCAGCAGGCAGCCGCAACGCCGTTGGCGCAGAGCAGGGCCACCCGCGGCCCCGGGACCGCCGGTCCGGCGGCGGGATCAGGTTCGGCCGCCGGCGCCGCGGACAGCAGCCAGGCGGCCGTGGCGCGCACCTCACGAGCCACCTGGGCATAGGTCCAGCCGCCGCCGCCCGCTTCGGAGGTCTCCTGGAACAGCAGCCGGTCCGGGTGCTCGGCCACGCGCTGCGCCAGCAGGTCGCCCAGCGAGAATCCGGTCGCCCTGATAACCCTGAATGCGGTCTCGGCCCAGCGCGTGCGGGTGTCGGCGTCGGGCAGCGCCGTCAGGAATCGCGGGTGGCGCGTGGCGCCGAGCCATGACTCCCAGGCGGCGCGTCCGGGTTCCCCGGCTGCGGGCGACTCCAGCGCCGACTCCGCGGCCGCCAGCAGCGCCAGGGCCAGGGTCGCGGCATCCTCGTCAGCCGGAAGCGCGCGCCAGCCGTCCAGCGCCAGGCCGAGCTGTGCGCTGCCGCTCATCAGGCGCCCCGCGGCTCTGCCGAGGCGTCACAGACCAGCCGATATCCGACGCCGTGCACCGTCACGATGTGGCGGGGATGCGCCGGGTCCTCCTCGACGATCTTGCGCAGCGAGAGGATGAAGTTGTCGACCGTGCGCATGGTGGGGTAGGCGTCGAAGCCCCACACGCGGTCGAGGATCGTCTGGCGGTCGACCGGTTCGCCCTGCTGCTCGAACAGCAGGCGCAGGATCATCGCCTCCTTCTCCTTGAGCTCGACCGTGCCATCGGGAGTGGTGGCCTCGTAGGTCCGCAGGTTCACGGCAGCACGGCCGATGGTCAGGGTGGCAGGCGCCTCCTGCCCGCGCAGCCAGTCCTGCCGGCGGAAGATCGACTTGATGCGCGCCAGCAGTTCCTGGAGGTCGAACGGCTTGGTGATGTAGTCGTCGCCACCCTCGTCGAGCCCGCGGATGCGGTCCTGGCCGGCGCCGCGCGCCGTGAGGAACAGGATCGGCACGCGATCGCCTGCGTGCCGCACGTGCGCGCAGAAGGCAAAGCCGTCCATGCCCGGCAGCATCACGTCGAGCAGGATCAGGTCCACGCCGCCACGCTTCCAGGCAGCCAGGCCGTCCTCGGCGCTGGCCGCCAGCAGCGGCTCGTAGCCTTCCAGTTCGAGGTTGATGGCCAGGCCGTCGGCGAGGTGGGCATCGTCCTCGACTACCAGGATGCGCCGCTTCATGGGGATTCCTTTCAGGCTTCGTCCGGAGCGGCCGGCAGGGCGAGGGTGAACGTGCAGCCCTGGCCTTCTTCGCTCTGCAGCGTAACCTTGCCGCCGATACTCTCGATATTACGCCGCACAAGGTACAGGCCCAGCCCGGTGCAGCCCTGGCGCTTGTTGCCGGTCGTACTATAGAAGCACTCGAACACCTTGGTCTGCAATCGCCGGGGGATGCCGGGGCCGTTGTCGGCGACGACCACGCTGTGCTGCCGGCTGCCGCGCTCGATCCGTACCGTGACCGCGACGGGACCAGGGCTGTGCTTGACCGCGTTGACCAGCAGGTTGCGCAGGGCCAGCGCGAAATAGAGCCGCTGGCCCATCACGGCCGCGCCGGGGTCGCCGACCAGTTCGAACCTGGCGCCGTGGTCGGCACTCAGTGGACCCAGACCGTCCAGCACGGCCTGCGATTCCTGCCACAGGTCGAGGCGCACGCGCGGGCCCACGGCGAAGGTGTCGTCAGCGCTCATCGCGAGCATGTCGTCGACCAGGTTCTCCAGCCGTACCACGTCCTCGACCATGCGCTTCTGGATGCGTCCGCGCGCCTCGTCGGGCAGTCCTTCACGGGCCAGCGTCTCAGTGTAGAGGCGGAGGCTGGCCAGGGGTGTCTTGAATTCGTGCGTTGCCCCGGCCAGGAACAGTTCGCGCGCCTGCTTGAAGCGTTCGGCATGCCGCCAGGAAACAGCCAGGATGGTGGAGCCCGCGAACAGGAGCAGCAGGAAGAAGCCGCCCTCGTAGAGGAACATGTTGCGGCGGCGGCGGCCCTCCGCCTCGACCTCGGCCACGACCCGCGGGTCGATCTCGGTCTGGATTCCGTGCGGTGTGCGCCTGAACACGAGGTTGGGGAACGAGGGGCCCAGCCAGCGCTCGGGGTCGGCGCGCACGTCAGGGTCGGTGCGGATCAGGAAGGCGGCGTGCAGGCGGTCGTTGGCCATTTTCGCGAGGCTGTGCTCGACGTAGAGGCGGCCTTCGACCGTGAGGTAGTAGATCCACCACACGCCCAGCGCGCAGATCATGACGACCAGGAGCGCGTAGATGAAACCCATGCGGCTGCGCAACGCAGGACTCCTTCGCCCGTTCCGCGGCAGGAGCGTCAATTCCATCCGGCGGTCGGTGGTGCTCCCATCCGGCACGAAGATAAGCGAAAGGCCCGGCCGAAGCCGGGCCTTTTTATGTGGTAGCGGGGACCCACTGCGAAGTCCAACAGAGAAATCGCCCGCTCGAAATCGAGGTCATTCCGTTGGCCTTTACGGGCCAGGGGACGACTATGGTGCTCGCGGGGGTGGCCAGGGGGGCCGGTGCGTCCATCATCGATCCGGCCCTTTCTGCGGTTCCCCGGGCAGCTTCGGGATCAATTCGTCGTGAACCAGTTCCGCCGCGGCGGGGTCGTGGGGGACGTCGGCCCGAGCGATTGGCGGTATCCACGGGAAAGATGGCCTGAGCCCCCTGGAATGTCGATCTCCAACTCCGCAATGGGTCGGGTTCGCCAACGATCATCAATTTCGATCATCGCCGGTCGTGCCCCCCAATCATTCGATCCGACAAAGGATCGTACCGACCGGATAGACAGTCCGCCACCCGGCTTCTAGTTCTTGGCGCAGGGCGGGGTTTTCGAGGTCCGCCGCCTTGAGCCGATTGCGGTGGCGAGCACCGGGAAGGTGGTTTTGAACACCCGGCGCTGCCACGTGCGCCTCACGGTAACCGCAACGGGCACAAGGCGGACGGAGATTTTGAGGGCACAGGACAAAAAAGGCCGTCATTTCGATTGATATCGGCTGACCAAAAATCATATGATTGTCATGGGAGATGGAAACGATGAACGCGGCCGGTCCGGCCATCCCGGCGGACCGGACACGACTTTTCATGCGGGGGGAGACCACGATGCAACGCCGCTCATGCTCCGCCGTGACCGGACTCATGCTCAGCCTGACCTTGGCGACGTCCGGGCTGGCCCTGGCCAGCACGGTGACGTTCCAGGACGGCACCTTCACGAACGCCCAGTGGACGACCACCGTCGAAGTGCTCAATGGAGGCGGAAGCGTCAATGCCTTCCAGGTCGCCTCCGGCGGCAACCCGACGGAGTTCCGCCGCATCGAGAACACGCTCAACTCGGCGATCGGGACGGGCGTTTCCAACACGGTCTACGGTTTCCACCGCTTCGCCGGTGGCGTCTACGACCCGGCGACGGGCGGCCCGATCCTGGCGATCAATTACGGGGAGGACTCGCAACGCATCGCGGGCGGCGTGCAGGCCTGCGGCCCGGCGGTCCGCCAGGCCGGCGTCATCTACTACGGGCCGGCCTTCCTCACGCCAACGGCGTTCGGCACCTGGGCCACGACGACACAGACCGGACTGGTGGCCGGCCAGTTCGACGCGCTGGCGCCGGGCGTCCAGAACCCCGACTTCTCGGTGGCCGGGGCACCGCTCGAGTTCGGGTTCTTCCGCGCCAATTCCACCAGTGTTGGCGGGGGCGGCGGCACCACCCACGGAGGCATCGACAACTGGACCGTCGCGCTCACGGTCGACGGCGCCGTGGCCACCACGGCCTCGTCCTGGGGCGGGGTCAAGGCGCTGTTTCGGTGATAGGGCCTGTCCGAGACGACCCATCATGGGTGCTGTTCCGGGTCGGGCGGGCCGGGCCCGCCCATTCGCCACTCGGCGCCCAGAAGGACAATCCGTGACGCCGAAGCGTCCGGGCTGATCCGGAAAGTCCACGCGGCCGATTGGGCCCACGCGCGTTTGACGGCATGGAGGAACCGACCATGATACGATCGCGAGCGCTTCTGGCCTTTCGTTATGCGATGGCAACGGTTGTCGCCTTCGTGCTCTTCGGAGCGCTGAGTTGCAGCGAGAACACCTCGGCGCCCGAGCCGGAGCCGGCCAACGTGGCGGTCGAAACCGCCAATAGCGTGCAGAAGATCGTGGGCCCCGAGGGCGGCACGTTGACCACGACCTCCGGGGCCGGCATCGCGTACACGCTCGATATCCCTGCCGGCGCGCTTCTGGACGAATTCGAGATCGCCATGACGCCCGTCACTTCGATCAAGGGACTGCCGTATTCGGGCGGGATGGAGGGCGCGGTGCAACTCGAACCGTCCGGGTTGAACCTGCTGGTGCCCGCGACTCTCACCCTCGGCGCCACCGCGGCGTCGGGCGGGGAGCAGCGCCTGATCGGCTTCCTCTATGAGGGTGACGCCGCCTCGTTCGCCGTCTCGGTCGGCGGCCAGGCAGGCGGCGAGATACGCGTGATGGTGTCGCACTTCAGCGGGGCGGGTGCCGCTTTGGCGAATCCCGGCGACATCGGCGACTGCGAGGCGTTGGGCGCGGGCGAGCCGCTCTCGATCGTGATCACGATGTGTGTGGAGGCCGGCGACCGCACCGCGTTCCTCGATGTGATGCAGCGTTACTTCGACGACCTAATCGAACCCGCGGTCCAGGATGGGGGCGGCGATGCGCTCCAGGATGGGATCCGGGATTACCTGGCATGGCGGGGCATTGTCGAGGGCGGGCTCTCCGAAGTCTACAGCGCGGGCGATGCCGAGACGGTGTTCGCGGACCGCATTCTCTCTCTCGAGACCACCATCGACACGAAGATTCGCGACGGCATCACGGCGGCGAAGGCGGATTGCACGCCAGGCGAACTGCAGTGGCTGATCGAGGTGTTCGAGTACCGCGCGTTGGCCATCGCCGTCTTCGAGGGGCTCCCGTCCGGCCTCGACGACCTGATCTATGCCGACCTTTGCGCCTCCGCGATCGTCGAGTCGACCGACCTCGCCGACCCGTTGCCGCAGAACCAGGACCGGAGCCTCGACATCGACTTCGCGCTCGACATCAATGGAACCCCCACCGACGCCGTGTTCTCCGTCACGGTGGCCGACCCGGACAACCTCGTCAGGACCCCGAGCGGCCGCACGGACGCGCAGGGTCGCTACACCACGGTGGTGCGGCGGCTGATCGAGGAGGGCGCCAACTTCGATGTCGGCGCAACGCTCATCCTGCCGCTGTTCGGCGTGTCCGGGCTCGCGCTGGCGGAGGTGCCGATCACCGTCGAGGACCAGGTGTTCCGCGGCGGGAACGCGCGCATCACCACCGACCTTCCCGCCACCGTGGCCCCGCTCGACGCCTTCTTCCTGAGAATTCAAATCGAACGCCTCACGAGCGAGGGCTACGTGGTGGTGCCGAACGCGGACGTGTCGCTCTCCGTCCAGGGCGGATCCGCCTTCCCCGACCACCTCACCACCGACGGCACGGGCTCGGCCGCGACCGAGCTGATCGCAAGCGACGGTGCCGTGGACCTGATTGTCGACATCGCCGTGTCGCTGGACGGCGCAAGCCTCGGGAGCAAGCGCGTCGAGGCGGCGATCGTGGCGGGCGGTATCGTGCTGCGGGAGAACACCCACAGCTTCCTGGACACGTTTGCCTTCGCCAACTTCGGCGCGTGCACGGGCTCGGGTGAAGAGCCGCAGTACGACGACGACGGGCAGGCGTCGCTCTCCGCGCAGGTCGATGAACACTGCGAAAACCCGCTGCAGATCACGACCACCCGGAGTGCCTTCGCCAGCCTGATCACGAACCCGGGTCTGGCGCCGGACAATCGCTCCATGGCAGCGACCCTGCAGTCGTCGGGCTATCTGTATGCAAACGTCGATGCCTGTGTGAACCCCGACTTCTGCGACGACATCTCGAGCAGCGCAACGGTCATCTTTCATGTGGAATTCGACGTGGTCGGCGCGGACATGAACTTCGAATTTGACGCCGGCCACACGTGGGATGCCGCGGGCATCTCATCCTCGACGATCACGCTGACCCGGCAGTCGGGGCCCAATCCGTACATCATCAACTGGAATGGCAACCAGTCCGGGCAGTTGCTGGTCGGTAACCTGACGCCGGGTTACTACGTGTTCAATTACGTAGCGAATCTCTACGCGACCGCCTCGCCGGGGGGCGAGGCGCAGACGGCGATGTGGAACACGGAGGCGACGCTCACGATCGCGCCCACGCCGAACTCGACAGAGGGAAACGGCAGGTAGCGGTTCCACGTCTTGGCTGCGCGTCGGGGCCACTCCTCCAGCGGGGGCTCCCGATCACTTCAACAGGACCATTCTCTTCGAACGCGTGCCGCTCGTGTGCTCGACGCGCGCGAAGTACACCCCCGAGGCAGCGGCCACGCCGCGCTGGTCGCGGCCGTCCCATGCAGCGCGATACGCTCCCGCTGCGCAGTCTTCGTTGTCGACGAGCGTCGTGATGCGCGCGCCGCGCGCGTCGCAGATCACCACGCTCACCGTGCCGCGAGACGGCACTGTGTAGCTCACCGTCGTGCTCGGGTTGAACGGGTTGGGGTAGTTGGAAACCGAGAGCACATACGACACCGGCGTCCCGCCCGCACCCGAGGGCGCGTTGGTCATCGCCGGCTTGCCTTCGTTGCCGGAGTAGTCCGTCGCGGTGACGAAATAGAACGCATAGGGCGACGCAGTCACGTCCATCGCCGGCGCCACGCTGTAATCCACCACCGTCGCCGACCCGAACGCATCCGTACCGGAGCCGTACACGGTGAAGAAATCGAAGTCCGCAACCGGAGACTCGTCCCAGGAGAGCTGGCCCGACGCGTACACAAAGTTCTGCGGGATGCTCGGCGCGAGATTGTCGAGTGAGTAGCCGCTGTCGGCGGGCGAATCATGAAACGTAACCATGCTCCCGGTTGCGGCGCGGATGAAGAATTGTGATCGATATTGCCCCAGCGTAACCGTCGAGTCGCCGATGGTGGGGACATCGATTCCATAGCCGTTGGTGCCGTGCGCGTGGATCCAGCCCACTTCAGTCCACCCGAGGTCTAGGGGTTCGCGCGTGGGCAGGGTGGTGGAATTCCCCCTGGGGGCGGCGGCCGGGCCCGCGGCGTCACGACGGTAGGCCTCGTACCTTTCAATCGGCTCCCCGGCCTCTGCCTGGTCGTGCCCGGAACGCGCGAACGTGATCTTCACCCGCCGGCCCTGGTCGTTGGGGATGTCCTCGATGGCGGAGATGACGGGTTCCGAGGGAAGCACCGAGTATCGGGCCAGAAATCCGTCGTCGGCGCCGGCGTGCGCGTAGGTGGGACCGCCGAAGCTCGCGCTGCCGGCGAAATATCCGGTCATGAAGAAGCCGCCGGTCGGGTCGAACGCCACCGCCAAACCGTTATCGGTGAGGTCACTTCCGTATGCGCCACTGAACAACGGATTCGCGTCCGCGTCGTAGCGCGCGACGAAGGCGTCGCTCCCCCCGCCACCGACCGGTCCTGTGCCAAGGTCGACGCCACCGTTGATGTACCCCGTCATGGCGATCGTTCCGGCCGGATCCACGGCGACGCTGTTCGCGATGTCGAAATTCGCTCCCCCGAAGCGCTTGCTCCACTGGTGAACTCCGGACGAGTTGTATTTGGCCAGGTAGATGTCCGCGATTCCCGCGCTCACGAGGGCTCCGCCGCCGAAGTCCGAGCTCAGCCGGAAAATGCCGCACGCATACACGTTGCCGGATGCGTCAGTGTCCACGCCATAGCCGTAGTCGTTGCTGGTCCCGCCGGCGCGGAAGCTCCACTGGTGCGTTCCGGAACTGTTGTATTTCGCCAGGAAGATGTCAGCGAGGCCGGCACTCGGCAGTGACGCACCGCCGAAGCCTACCGTCCCCGAGAAGGTTCCAGACACCAGGACGTTCGACGATGCGTCCACGTCGATGGTCCATCCCTGGTCGATGCCGGTGGACCCGTACCGGTTGCTCCACACGTGGGCGCCATCGGCGTATGCGTACTGGGCGACCACGATGTCGCTCGAGCCCGCGCTGACGAGGGGGCTCCCACCGAAGTTGACGGTGCCGGCGAAATAGCCGACGAGGACCACCTGGAGGGAAGGAGAGATGGCCACGTCACAGCCGACATCCGCGGAGGTGGAACCAAAGGCGCGGCTCCAGTAATGAACGCCGGAATTGTAGATGTAGCAGGCGAGAAAGGCATCAGTCGACCCCGCGCTCACGAGGTTCGAACCGCCGAAGCTGACGGTGCCGGCGAACTGGCCGGTGACAACGACGTAGGAGCCCTGGACTGAGATCCCGGCGCCGCGATCGTCGCCGGTGCTCCCGAACCGCTGGCTCCAGCGGTGGAGGCCGGCCGCGGTGTAGCTAGCCACGAAGATGTCGTTGCCGCCGGCGCTGGCCAGATTGCTGCCACCCAGGTTGATCGTGTTGCTGAAGTAGCCCGTGATGTACACGTTGCCAGATGGGTCGACGGCTACGGCCTGGCCCGCTTCTGCGCCGACCGAGCCGAAGGGCTTTCCCCACAAGTGGGCGGGCGACAGGGCGCGGGCGGTCCCCGGCGAGAGGCAGGGGAATAGAACGAAGGCGGTCAGGATGAACGCGACGGGGGAGTTGGGTCTCATGGTTGGGTCCTTTCCGAGCGGGCTTCAATCCACGATCATCACCGGTCGCACAACACACTGATGGTCCGCTTCGAGCCGGATGAAGTAGATTCCGGAGGGCAAGCGTGCACCACCATCCCGATCCAGACTCCAGAAGATGGTGCTTTCGCCCTGGGCGGTCGTTTCGCTGAACCGCCGCACCCTCCTGCCTCCGAGATCGAAAACGGAGATCGCCGCCGGGCGGCCGCCGGCGACGTGGAAACGGATCGCCAGCTCCGAGGCGACCGGATTGGGCGAGGGTGGCACGAGCGCCAGGTCTGCGGCCGACATGATCGCCACGCTGGAGGAGACCAGGCCAAGCGGCCCGAGGAAGCCGTGCCACAAGGTGCGGGCACCGCCCTCGCTGACCAACGCGACGGGATCGCCGACGATGATGACGCCGCTGATGGTCCGATCGCCGACCCGGCCGGGCGCCGATGAACGCGGAGCGCCGCAGCTCTATCGCCAGCGCACTTTTCGCGGCGACGAGGCTGCCGAGCACCGCAAGGGCGGCCAGTATGCGCATTCTGGTTCCCATAATCGCCCGGCACCCACATCGCCTGCATCGTCGCGGCATGAACCGTCGGCATGGGGGACAGCGTGATGCCCGGAGCATTGACATAGACCCAGCACGTGTACGTGTGCGGCCCCGCCGGTGCAGGCACGACCGTTGTGTGCGCGTAGGGCCATGAGCGGTACTCCAAGATCCCGGTCTGGACCTGTTCCTGGAAGTACGGCGGCGGCGTGCCTTCGCCAAGCGAGAACTGGACGGAGACCGCGTCGGGATGCGTGAAATCGCCCTCCTGCCACCAGCCGGCGGTACTCAGCCAGACGAACCCCGCAGCCGGGGCGTTCAGGGTGACGGTGCTCACGGGGACCCACGTGAGTTCGGCTGGTATGGTTACCCCGGGAAATCCGTGGCGAAGGCGATGCCCGGCGGTGGCGTCGCGTTCGCCGACAGAGCGCGGACTGCGTAAGGCACGGCGCCGACGTGGACGCGAGGTTCGAGTTCCAGAGCACCGTCCACGGCCACACCGACCCACATGGCGTCGTGCGCCTGGAAGAGATTCTCTTCAACATTCAGTTCCAGGTGGAAGACGCCTTGTTCGACGAGGACCGATTCGGACTGATTGTGCAGCTGGGAGCCACCGACAGGTGCGTCCCAGAGCGCAACGGATACCTGGTGCCAGCCGGAAAGGGGTGAACTGCCGTCCATCAGCTGCCCGGAGTACGGAACGTTGACGATCGCGGCCGTTGCCGAAATAGCCAGGCAGCTGATCCACAATGCCAGGTTGCACAGCAGGAATCGCATGAGCCGTCCCCCTCTGCTGAAGAAAAGCATTGGTCACTTGCAGTCAGCCTATCGCGCCTGCATCGCCAACTTCCGCCGCTGAGGTTCCCAGAAGCGCAGGTATCGGGTGGCGCGACTTCGCGGTGAACGGCCACGAAATCGACGCTGATCAGCTGCCATCAACGGCTGTGCGCTGCTGCCTCCCGCAGGGACCATCCACCACCTGGGTCACTCGCGATAAACGATGCAGAAACGTTAACCCACTCGGGTGAAGCCAGTTGATGGACTCGAAAGGGTGAAGCGGCGGTCAAGAATTGCGCAAATCATACCGTATTTGGGAGTTGGGAATCAACACAATTTCGATGCTTTTATCCGAATAATGGCCCTACCGACCTCGCAAAGACAGGAACCTGCTTCGCATTCGAGAGGGCCTCATTTCGAGAGTGGTCGGTGAGGGAGCCCCCTGATTGACCGCAGCACGGCGGAATCCGCGAAGGTCCATGGTGCCCCGATCGGGAACCCCAAGCGGTCGCCGCCGGACTTGGGGCGGGGATGCCGGGCAGAACCGCCATGTCTACCGGTTCCAGGGATCGATCCGGCCGCGCCTTCACCGCGTGGCCCGGGCGAGCCGCTACTTCCGCGACAACTCCCTGAGCAGTTCCCGGCTGCGGCGCACCATCTCATGGCCTGGGTCATAGGCGGCCTCGAGCTCCCGCGCGGCCGCGACCAGCAGCGATTCCGCCTCGGCCCGGCGTCCCTGGCGCAGCCGGCAGGCGCCCACGCCGAGGCGCGCCTCGGCCAGCGGCGCGGCCCCGAGGTGGGGGTTGGCCTCCAGCGTCGCCAGCGCCGTGGTCAGCAGGCTGTCGGCGCGGGCGAATTGTCCGCGGTCCAGCAGCAGCCAGCCCAGGCCCTTCGTGCTGAGGGCGATGTCGGGCGCAGCGGCGCCCTGCATGCGGATGCGGTCGGCGATGACCTTCTCGAACTGCGCCTGCGCTTCGGCCAGCCGACCGGCGCGGTGCAGCACGACCGCGATGTTGTTTTCCACGCGCAGAGTGCCGGTGTTGTCAGGCCCGATCGTGGCCGCCAGCACATCGCGGGCCTGGACGAACCAACCGGCGGCCTCATCGTAGTGCCCGCGCGAATAGGCCAGCGTGCCGAGCGCGTTGTAGCAACGGCCCAACTCGAGATGGGGCCCGGCAAGGGCGGTGCGGTTCACCTCCGCCGCCTCGACCAGAAGGGAGCGGGCCTCGTCAAGGCGGCCCTCGTCGCGCAGGAGCGTGCCCAGGCCCGTCAATGTGCCGGCGATATCGATGTGCCCCTGCGGGTAGAGCCCACGCCGGATCGCCAGCGCCCGCCGGTAGTGCGCCTCCGCCGCGGCGGCATTCCCGAGGTCCTCCAGCACCGCTGCGCGGTTGTGGAAGCTGGTGGCCACGTCCGGGTGCGCGTCGCCGTGCAGGCTGCGGCGCAGGACCAGGGCCTGCTCGTGCAGCGTGTCCGCCTCGGCGGATCGTCCGGCGCGGTACAGGCACACGGCCAGGTTGTTCAGGTCGGTGGCCACGGCGGCGTCGGCCGGGCCCAGCAGCGCGCGGTCGATATCCAGGACCTCGCGGTACATGGCCTCGCCCCGCTCGGCTTCGCCGGTCTGGCTGAGCACGCCGGCCAGGTTGGCCAGCGACCCGGCGGTGACGCGGTGCCGCCGGCCGTGCACGCGCTCGTGGATGGCCAGGGCGCGGGCATGCAGGGCGCCGGCGTCCTCGAAGCGGCCGAGTTCGTAGACGACACCGCCCAGCGCGTCGGCCACGCGGCCCACCTCCGGCGAATCGCGGCCATGGGCCTGCTCGGCCTGGCGCAGCGCGGCGCTGAGCACGGTGTCGGCATCGGCCAGAGCGCCGACCTGCCGGAGCAGTTCGCCCACGGTGACCAGCAGCTCGGCGCGCAACTCCGGCTGGGCGGCACGTTCTGTCCGCAACTCGCGGCTGCCGCGCAGCAGCAGCTCGCGGGCGGTGACGTCGCGGCCTCGCGTGGTGGCCGGGTCGGCGGCGGCGAACAGGTCCAGCAGGAAGGTGTGAACCTGCTCGGCGCGGGCGGTTTCACGCGCGGCCCGCCGCGCCTGCCAGGCGGTGGCCAGCAGGCCGGCCAGCAACGCCGCGACCACCAGCCCTGCGCCGGTCACGGCGACCCGGTTGCGCCGGGCGAACTTCGCCAGCAGGTAGCGGCGTGTGGGCGCCCGCGCGCGGATGGGCTCGCCGGCCTCGGCCCGCCGCAGGTCGTCCAGCATCGCGTCGACCGCCGGGTAGCGCCGCGCGGGATCCTTGGCCAGGCAGCAACCGACAATATTCTGCAGGTCGCCGCCGAGCAGGCGGTTCCGGCCCCAGGGTGGCATCACGCCGGTCACGGCGCCGGCACTGCCCCCGCACCGCCTGCACGCGACCTGAGGGCGGCACGCGTCAGCGGTTCGGGGTCGGCCTCGGCCACCGCGCGCATCACCAGATGCTCCGGCGTGGTCGCGTCACCGTGCGGCGAGCGACCGCAGAGCAGCTCGTAGAGGATGGCTCCCAGCGCGTAGACATCGGTCGCGGTCGTAATCGCCGCCCCGGTGACCTGCTCGGGCGCCGCGTAGCGCGGCGTGAACGGGCGCGGTCCGGCCAGCGTCAGGTCGGGCGATTCGGGGCCTTCGCCGAGCAGCTTGGCGATGCCGAAGTCCAGCAGCTTCACGCGCGCCATCGGGCTCGACCAGGATGTTCGACGGCTTCAGGTCGCGGTGCACCACCAGGTGGCGGTGGGCGTGGGCGACAGCGGCGGCGACTTCGCGGATGAGCGCCAGCCGCGTGCGCAGGTCCGCGCCTTGCTCGTGGCACCAGGCCGTCAGCGGCATCCCATCGACGAGCTCCATCGCGAACCAGGGTGTACCGGCCGGCGTGACACCGCCGTCGAGCAGCCGCGCGATGCCCGGATGTGACAGGCGGGCGAGGATCGCGCGCTCCTGCTCGAAGCGCGCCGCGAGCGCGCCGCCGGCGCCCCCGATCGCCAGCACTTTGATCGCCGCGTGCTGCGCGAAGCCGCCGTCGCTTCGCTGCGCGGCGTAGACAACGCCCATGCCTCCGGCTCCCAGGCGCTGGCCCAGCCGCCAGGCGCCCAGGAGCGCGCCCTCACCCGGTTCGTCCACCGCGGCGCCTGCGCCGCCGCCGCCCGGCAGCGCCGCGTCCGCCTCGGTCAGGAGAGGCTGCGCCCAGGCGAACAGCGGTTCGTCGAGGATGGAGCCGGGTTGCCCGTCTGCGGCCAGAAGCGCGCGCAGTTCGGCCGCCAGCGCGGGTGCGATCGGTTCCAGTTCGGCCAGGGCCGCGTCGCGCGCGGGGCCGTCCAGCAGGAGCAGCGCGTCGAGCTGTCGCAGGAGCCGGTCGCGGTGCTCAGGGTCATCCGGCAAGAGGTTCACGGCAGGTCGCCGTCCGGTTCGCGCGCGTTTGTCCGGGTCAGCGCGCGGTTCAGGACGGCACGCGCGCGGCGCCAGTCGCGCTCGATGGTGCGCTCGGACACGCCCAGCAGTTCGGCGACCTCGGTCGCGGTCAACCCGCCGAAGTAGCGCAGCTCGACCACCTCGGCCAGGCGGGGCTCGAGCGATTGCAGGTGATCCAGCGCCTGGTCCAGGGCCAGCAGCAGTTCGATGCGCGACTCTACGGCCGGCTCGTGGCCGGTCAGGCCGGTGTGGTCGGCACCGAGCCCACGGCGCGCGGCCCGGCGGCGCCGTGCACCGTCGCGCAGCAGGTGCCGCATCGCCAGGCTGGCCACCGCGAAGAAGTGCCGGCGATCCTGGAACGTCGCCGGTTGGGCGCCGAAGACCCGGAGGAACGCTTCGTGCACGACCGCGGTGGTGCTGAGGGTGGGGCTGGCCCCTTCGCCGTAGCGGTGGCGCCGCGCGATCAGGCGCAATTCGTCGTAAACCAGGGGCAGGAGCGCCTCCAGCGCCGCCCCGTCGCCCGCACGGGCCTCGTGCAAGAGCCTGGTAATCCCGGGAATCTGGTCCATGACCGCCCTCCGTCGGCATTGCCGCCGGAATCGAGTCTAACGCCGCGGGCGCGGGCGGTACAATCTCCGACTGAAAAACCATGATTTTTGGTGTCGGGTTCGCCCGGTCGCCTGCGTTTACCCCTGCAGAGGGCTCGACCGGACAGCGAGCCGCCCGTGGTTCCAACCGGGAGTAAGTCGACATGAATCGATCCCGCCGCTACCCCGCTGGGTTTGCCGCCCTGACGCTCGTTGCCCTGCTGGCTGGCATCCTGAACCCCGCGCCGTCGACGGCGCAGGGCTCGGCCGCCGTGCCAGATTCTTCGGATCCGGTCCGGGAGGTCGCGATGCCCACCGATGCGATCCCGTCCACGGTCGATCCCGCCCTGGCCGCGTGGCGCGGTCAGGTGCTGCCGGCGATCCGCGACTTCCTGGCGGCCGAACGCACCGAGTTGGCCGCCCTGGCCGCGAACGAAGTCTCGCCGATCGGGGCTGCACAGCAGCGCGCGGCGGCCGCGCGCCTGGAGGAGCGAAAGCTGCGCGGCGAGCATCGCGTCCTGTCGCTGCAGGCGGACTGGGCCCGGCAATGGGGCCGGCAGGAACTCGCCCAGCGGCTGCTGGTCCGGCTGCAGGCGCTCGAGGCCGCCTGCCCGGCTCTGGCAGACGCGGCGAGCGAGGCCGGAGGCACGGCAGAGGTGGCGCGATGACCACGCAAAGATACCACATCCTGACCGCCGCCTTAGTGCTGGCGGCAGCGCTGATTGCTACCGCCCGCGCGGACCTCGGGCCGCCGGTCACCGTGACGCTGGTCGGGCCGTCGCGACCGGCCGAAGCAGGGCAGCGCTTCGACGACACGGCGCGCTTCACGGCGGCGCGCGACCTCGTGCTCAGCGCCGTCGAGATCGGAACAGATCCGGCGTGGTCCGTCGTGTCGCTGGTCGATCCCGGGCCGGTGCCGCTGGCGGCCGGCCAGCACATCGACGTACCGTTCGCGGTCATCGCCAATGACCCGGACGCGGCGCCGCTGACGTTCGCCTTCCGGTTCGACGACCTGCCGGCCACGGCCGACATCAGCCTGTCCCCGCTGGCCTTCGCAGAGGGGACGGTGGCGCACGCGACGGGCGCCGTGGATCCCGACGGCGCGGCCGCGGCGCTGGCAATGCCCGCGGGGGCCGATCTGCCGCGGCCAGGGCCGTCCCCAGGCACGGGAGAGAGCGGGCCGCCGGACGCCGCCGCCGGCACTCCGGACAAGGCGGGACGCTGGATCACCGTCCACGGCCGGTTCTTCTACCAGCGTCCCGACCTGGTGCTCGACGGCGCCGACGGCATGACCGCCGAGGTGTACGCCGACGGCCTCAAACGCGCGGCGGTCGTGACCGCTCCGGACGGCAGCTACAGCGCCACGTTCTTCTGGGTGCCGGCGACGTTCTGGCAGGACCTCAACCCGGACCTGCGGGTGGAGTTCGTCTCCGACAGCGCGAAGGTGCAGACGCGCAATGCCGCCGGATTCGTGCTGCGCTGGTTCACGCCGACCTGGCCGAACTTCGCCGGTAGCGACCTGGACGTGGGGTGGCAGAAGCCTAAAGACGCGGCCCAGCATGTCTACATCCACGGCCACACCACCTTGACGCGCACCTGGCGCTGGGTCCTGCTGGAGACCGGCGTCGACTGGCTGAAGGTCAACCTGTGGCGCGCTGCGAATAATGGTGATGCCTACTACTCGCCCGGGAAGAACATCTTCATGGGCACCGATCGCATGTGGCAGGAGATCACGGTTGTCCACGAGGCCGGCCACCACTTCCTGGAGTGGCATGCCGACGGCGTCATGGGGCCGAACCAGTACTGCAACGACGTGTGCGACGGCACCAAGAACTGCGGCCACTGCACGTGGTGCGTGGAAGACGCCGAGGACGCCTGGAACGAGGGCTTCCCAACCTGGATGGGCACCATGGTCGGGCGTATCCTGCCCGCCATGTACGGCGTGCAGCCGTATTCGATGCTGAGCTTCGAGTACCTGCAGCTGTGCGGCGACAACTCGCCGGCCACCTTCGACGATCCCTGGCGCAACGAGGGGCCGTTCGTCTCGCTGTTGTGGGACATCATCGACGCCAACAACGAGGACGACACGCTCACACCCGCGACCACCGGCTGGAGCGACCGGCTGACCCTGGACACAAGCGCGATCTGGGACGTGGTCTGGGGTGACGCGCCGCTGACGCCGCAGGACTTCATCACCGGCTTCCTGGGCAACAACGGCTCGTTGCGCGAGGACTTCTGGGAAACCGCGCGCAACAACGGCTACGAGATCGACACGCAGGAGCCGCCGGTGCCGTTCCTGCTGTCGTCGACCAGCCATGTGCACAACGTGCCTTCGACCGACGGCACGGTCGACCTGTACTGGCTGGGCGCGCCGGACGATGCGTCGGGCATCGCCGGGTACGGGCTGCGCATGACCCAGGGCGCACCCGCGCCGCCGCCGTATTACACGACCTGTGGTGACGTCAACACGTTGACGACGGCCAATCTCGCTCCGGGCGCCTGGTGGTTCACGCTGCGGGCCCTGGACCGCGCCGGCCACTGGAGCGGCGGCTACGCGACCTACGGCCCCATCGTTGTCGCCGAGCCAGCGACGGTCGAGGTCGCCACCTTCGCGCCGCCCGGCTGGCCGCTACAACTGGTGCCCGGGCCGGTGCCCTATGGCGGCCTCCCCGTTCCGCCCCCGGCGGCGCTCCTGGGCGGCGCCGACACCTGGTGGAACCTCGGCATCATCAACCGCGGCAGCGATTCGACCACCGGCGACGTGCAACTGGACTTGCGGGTCGACGGCAGCACGGTCGATTCGGCGCTGATCACGGCCGCAGCCCCGCTGCGTGCCGGCGCCACCGCGTCCTTCACCGACCTCGGGCCTCTCGTCGTAAAGGGCGGCCGCCACACGTTCGGCACTTGGCTCGACGCCGGCGAAACCATGGCGGAGCCCGACGAGACCGACAACCACTGGGCGTGGCAGTGGTTGTGGACGCCGGCCGAACTGGTGGTCGCTCCGACCGCGGACCAGGGCGTGCCACCGCCGGTCACCGGCGGCTGGGAGAACCTGGCCGGCGGTGCCGCCGGTTTCAACGTCGACGCCTTCCGGCTGCGCGTGCCCGCCGGCTCCTTCCATGCCCTGAGCCTGTTCGCGGCGGACGCCGCCGCCGACTTCGACCTGCAACTGCATGCGCCTTCGGACGACCCGCAATCCGGGCTCGATACCTGGCTGGCCGCATCGGGACGCCTGGCCGGCCAGCTTGACGCCGTGCTCGTGCGGTCCGGCGCATCCGAGATGGTCGCTGACGCCGCGGTGCTCAACTACAGCGGCCACGAAGCGCCCGCCCGGTTGTCCCACGTAGCGGCCGGGCCGTACCTCGTCGGTGACGACGTCGCGGTGTCCTTCGCCGCCGACGAGATGCTCAAGCTCGGCGTCCTGACGGTGGCTCCCGGCCAGGAAGGGCCGCTGACGCTGCGGCTGTCCGGTGATCCCGCCGACGGTGCGCTCAGTCTGGCCTGGTTTGGCGCCGCCGCGACATACACCAACCTGGACGGCTGGGCTGCCTATGCGCGGACGGGCGACGGCGGTTCCGCGCGCCTTGATGTCCTGGCGGAGATACCCGGAGAATACTGCTTCGCGCTCTACCGGCACCCGGTCGCCGGTCGGCAGCCGCGCGCCGCCGCGTTCCGCGCGGCGCCGGCGCTGCCGGACCCGGCGCCGCTGGCGGGTGCCGGCTGGTTCGCGCCGGTCGTGCCGCGCGCGCAGCCGGACGGCCTGCCGGGCGACGTCCCGCCGCCGGCAGAGCTCTTCGCCGCCCCGGCGCCCACCTGGTTCAACGCCGCGTCCGTCAATAACGGTGCCGTGGCCTATCCGCCGAACCCGTGTTCGCTGCGCGTCGACGGCGCCGAAGTGCTGTCGCTGACCATGCCGGCTCTTGCTCCCGGCGAGGCGGCGCTGCTCAATGCAACAACGCCGGTGCCGGTGGCCGGTGGCAGGCACACGGCGGGAATGCTCATCGACCCGACCGGCGTTGTGGCCGAAGAGGATGACGGTAACAACGGCTGGGCCAGTCAGTGGGTGTGGTCGCCGGAACCGCTCGCAGCGGGCGGTGCCGCGGTTGTCACCTACCCGCCGAACCCTTGCGGCGGCTGGGAGGCGATAGGCGAGCCCGGTGCGGCCGGCCTGGCCTTCAACTGCGCCGGCTTCCGCTTCGGCGGCCCACCCGACGGTCCCACGCGCGCCGGCCAGTGGGCCGGCCTGGCGGCGATGCCGGCGGCGGGTGACGACTGCGATGTGGCGCTGCACGAGGCGTCCACGGGTGCGCTGGACGGATTCCTGGGCACGCACGTGCTGTCGGCCCTTTCTGCCGACGAATGCGATTTCGTGTTGGTCAACTACGACCGGACCGCGCCGCGCGCTTTCGATGCCGGCGTCCGCCGCTACGACGGCACCGCCCCGGCGCTGGTCGTCTCGGCCGCCTCGACGTTCCTGGGCAATGACCCCGTCGGACCTTCTACGGCCTTCAGCCTGCCCGCCGTGCAGGGCCTGGCGCTGCACGAAGTGTGGCTGTCGTCCGGTGTCTGGGGCCTTCGGCTGGAAAACCTCGACGGCCAGGTGGACTACGGCCTGTCCGTGCACCCCGGCGATCTGCCATTCGGATCGCGGTCGCATGTCCTTGACGGCGGATCGGCGTGGACGGCCGGTCCCGGACAGGACGAAGACCTCGTGGTCACCGTCGAGGAAGCGCGCCACCTGTGCGTGGCGGTCTGGAAGCGCACGCAGGCCGACTGGGCGATGGGCGGCAGCTACCGCCTGGTGCTGACGGCCGGCGTGACGCCTACCGCAGGCGACGCGGCACCGGTGGTCACACGCGTGGATAACGCGCGTCCGAATCCCTTCAACCCGCGGGTGACGGTCGACTTCACGGTGGGCAGTGCCGGTCGCGTGGAATTCGCGGTCTTCGATGTGCTGGGCCGTCGCGTGCGACGGCTGGTCGCGGCCGATCTGGGCGCCGGTTCCCATCAGGTGGTGTGGGACGGGCTGGACGACGTGGGCCGACCCGTGGCCAGCGGGACTTACCTGCTGAGGCTGGACGGACCGGACGGCGTCAGCGCACGGCGACGCGTGACGATGCTGAAATGACACGGGCGCGGCACCGTCGATACGCAAGAAGCGCCATCGGCGGCGGGCCGCGATGGCACGCGGCGGCAGCCTGGTCGCGGCCCGTTCGACCGAGCGCTGTGCGATGGAATTCATGCGCGACATGCTGTTCGACGGCCGGACGCTGCGGGTGCTGACGGTGATCGATGTGTTCACGCGGGAGTGCCTGGCGCTCGACGCGAGCTAGAGCTTCAGCGGCGGTGATGTGGCCGAAGTGCTGGATCATCTGATCGCCAGCCACGGCAAGCCTGAGTCGATCCAATGCGACCAGGGAACAGAGTTCACGTCGATGGCCATGGACCTGTGGGCATACGCAGACAATATCGGTCTGCAGTTCAGTCGGCCGGGAACCCCGGGCGACAACGCCCGCAACGAGGCATTCAAAGGCTTGGTTCGGCGTGAGTGCTTAACGCACCATTACTTTTTGAATCTCGCGGAAGCTGCGGCAGTGCTACACTCGTGGAGGGAGGACTACAACAACGTGCGCCCCACGGCAGCTTGGGGAAGATCCCGCCGGCCCAATACCGGGCCAGCTGGAAACAACTGAACGACCCGGCAAGGGCTCGAAAATGTTAGCTGATCTGGTCCAAGGTTGGGGGCAAGCGCCATCCTTGCGCAGGTAGTGCTTCTCGACGTCCATCAGCGCGTTGAACCGCACGCGAATGTCGTGGAGCAGGGGCTGGGGGTCCGCGCCCTCGGGAAGCGCCTGCAACTCCTCGAAGAACCCCTCCAGCTGGGAAACCGCCCAGGCCAAAGCCTTGTTCTCCTTCTGGAACACGTCGACGGGGTGGCCGGCGGGGACGTCCTTGTCCCCGCCATCGTCGATCGCGCCCCGCAGGGCCTGGGTGTGGATGTCGCAGAGCTTCAGCACCTCTTCGGCGGGAAGGCCCTCGTTGATGAGCTCCTGCTCGACCTCGACGACCTCGTCGTACGGGACCCTTCCCAGCAGGCGCACGAGCTGGGGACGCACGGCGTCCGGCGCATCGCCCTCGTGCAGCTAAAGGATCATGTGCTTCAGCAGGTCCTTCCGTTTTCTCTGGTCATAAAGCGTTTCACTCATGGCTCGTCCTTTCCGGCAGATCATGGCCCAGCTTCAGGGACCACCCCGTCTTCAGCCCGGCTACGAAGTACGCGAGGGCCAGCACGCCCACGGCGAAGATCGTGTCGCCGATCACCCGCAGCCAGCGCAGGGTCTGCATGTAGTCCTGCTGCATGAACTCGGCCGAGCGGGCGTACCAGAGGCCGTGCTTGACGCTGGCCAGGGTCTGGGCCAGGCCTACCGGCAACACGCTGATCAGCACCATCAGCAGCAGGCCGATGTTGATGGCCCAGAAAGCGAAGCGGATCACGCCGTCCTTCCAGATCCGGCGCGCCGCCAGGCCCTTCAGCACGAAAAGCATCAGCCCGATGCCGAGCATGCCGTACACGCCGAACAGCGCCGTGTGGCCGTGCACCGGCGTGGTGTTCAGCCCCTGCATGTAGTACAGCGCGATGGGCGGGTTGATGAGGAATCCGAAGATGCCCGCGCCGACCAGGTTCCAGAACGCCACCGCGACGAAGCAGTAGATGGGCCACTTGTAGGCCCTGAGGCACTCGGTGGCCTTGCTGATCTTCAGGTTGTGATAGGCCTCGAAGCCCAGCAGCACCAGCGGGACCACTTCCAGCGCGGAGAACGTCGCGCCCAGGGCGAGGACCGCCGTCGGCGTTCCGGTGAAGTACAGGTGGTGGAAGGTGCCGATAATGCCGCCGGCCAGGAACACGTTGGTGGAGAACAGGGCGGCGGCGGTGGCCAGCCGTACGCGCAGCAGGCCCAGGCGCACGAAGAGGAAAGCGATGACCACGGTGGCGAAGACCTCGAAGAAGCCCTCGACCCACAGGTGCACCACCCACCAGCGCCAGTACTCGGCCATGGCCAGGTTGGTCTGGCGGCCCCACATCAGGCCGGCACCGTAGAATCCGGCGATGGCCACGCACGAGATGACGAGCATGGTCAGCAGGGAGCGGTTCTCGTCGTTCCTGCGCAGGGCGGGCAGCAGGGCGCGCACCATCAGCACCAGCCACAGCAGCAGTCCCACCAGTAGCAGGATCTGCCACAGGCGGCCGAGGTCGACGTACTCGTAGCCCTGGTGGCCGAACCAGAAGTTCTCCACCAGGCCCAGCTTCTGCATCACGCCCAGCCACTGGCCGGTCAGCGAGCCGCCGACCACGACGATCAGCGCGCCGAAGAGCACGTTCACGCCCAGGCGCTGGAAACGCGGCTCGTGTCCGGAGACGGCCGGGCCGATGAACAGGCCGGTCGCGAGCCACGAGGTGGCGATCCAGAAGATGCCCAGCTGCACGTGCCAGGTGCGGGCCACGCTGTAGGGCAGGATGTTGTCCAGGCTCAGGCCGTAGAAGCCCGCGCCCTCGACGCCGAAGTGGGCGGTGACCACGCCGGCGATGATCTGCACGACGAACAGGGCGCAGACGATCCAGAAGTACTTGAGGGTGGCCTGCATGGAGGGAGTGGGCTGGAGGGCCGTCAAGGGATCCGAGCCCGGCAGGGTGGTCGGGTCGAGTTCGTCCTCGCGGTTGGCAGCGTAGTACCAGCCGAGGGCGGCGATGCCGGCCAGCAGCAGGATCACCGAGAAGCCCGTCCACAGGATCAGGGCGCCGGTGGGGCGGTTGCCCACCGTGGCGTCGGGCGGCCAGTTGTTGGAGTAGGTCACTTCCGACCCGGGGCGCTCGGTGACGCAGGCCCAGGCAGCCCAGAAGAAGAACGCCGTCAGGTCGTCCAGCCGGCCGGCTCCTTCGACGGTGGGCGTACGCATGGCGTACGACTCGCGCAGATCCGCCCGCGCCGCGTCGTCGCCGAACAGCCCGCGGTAATGGTCGGCCACGGCGGCCATGGCCGCCGCCCGTTCGGCCGAGACGACCAGGTCGCGGTCTGCGGATCGTAGGTGTTACTCCGCAGCAGCCCCTGCAGCCGGGCCTCGAGGGCTGCCTGCTCTTCGGGACCGAGCGCAGCGAATTCGCGGCTGAAGTCCTCGCGCGCCCACTGGTCGCGGATATGCACGGCCTCGCGGTGCAGCCAGTCCGCCGACCAGTCCGGCGCCACGTAGGCGCCATGGCCCCAGACTGAGCCGAGTTCCTGGCCGCCGGTGGACTGCCAGACGTTCTGCCCGTCGCGGATATCGTCGCCGGTGAACAGCACGCGGCCATCGGTGGTGACGATCCTGTCGGGTACGGGTGGCGCCTGCCGGTAGATCTCGCGACCAAACCAGCCCAGCACCGCGAACGAAACGACCACCACGATGGCGAAGGTCAACCAGAGCTTGCGGTATGCCATGACGTCGTCCCTTTCCTTTCGGTATTACGCCCAGCCCTGGGCGGCAGCGAGAGATCGGCCTCGAGCCTGGCGGCGCGGGGGTGGAGGATGTTGTTCTCCTTGTGGATGTGTTCGTGCAGGTCGCGTTCGATGGTAGCGAGCCCGTCGAGCAGGGCCGCGAAGGTGGCGCAGCCGTCCTGGGGCACGGTGTAGTCGTCGGTCAACTGGCGCATCAGGCCCAGCGCGACGCCGGCGCTGTCGTGCTCACGCTCCATGACACCGATGGGGTTACCCACCGAGCCGCAATGGGCGGTGCCGGCCCGCCGGGTCGCTTCCATCTCTTGGATCAGGGGGAAAAGCACCTGCTCCTCCTTCGCGAGATGCGCCTCGAGTTCGGCACGCAGGGCGCCGTAGACCTGGGCCAGGTCCGCAAGCTCGGGGTGATTCTCCCCGTGGGCGTTCCTGACCTTGGCCAGGAGGTCCGCGATCCGCGGGAGTTCGCGCTTCATGAACGCGTGGTGGGTCTGCACGATATGCGTGGTGAGCTTTGTCAGGCTGGCCGCCCGCCAATCGGTCGTCTCCGGACCGCTTCCGGCGGCGTTCCGGTCGGCCGCAACGAGGGCGGCCACCACCTCATCAGCTGTGCAGCCTGCTATTCGGCATGCTTCCGCCAGGGGCGTCTTGCCTCCGCAACAGTAGTCGATGCCGTAGGTCTCAAAGACCCTGGTCCGGTGGATCGCTTCCGCAGCGAGATCGCCTACGGTGCGTTCGATCGAGATCTCCATGCCTTGCCCTCCTGTCGGGTTGCCGCCTTCGGCATACCGGAATTAAACCGGGACATACGTGTACAAGATAAAATACTTACATAAACCTGGACGTCAAGGTATAAATAAACTACATTGGACGGCGAGAGGTGAAGAGTCATGATGATCTCCCAGACGACGGAATACGCCCTGCGCGCAGTGGTTTGGCTTGCTCGCCAGCCCGATGAGTTGCAAGGCACGAAGAAGATTTCGGAGGCCATCCAGGTGCCGAGCGGCTACCTGTCCAAGGTACTCCAGAAACTCACCCGCGCCGGTCTGGTGATTTCGAGTCCGGGACGAGGCGGGGGATTTCGCCTGGCACGGAAATCCGAGGATATCCGTGTCCTCGACGTGGTCAACGCGGTGGACCCTCTGCAGAGGATCCAATCGTGTCCGTTGGGTCTGGCAAGTCACGGTTCGAACCTGTGCGCGCTGCACCGGAAGCTGGATGACGATTTGGCCCGCACCGAGAAGGCGTTCGCGTCCACGACCATCTCGGACCTGCTCGATAACAAGGGCGGTACGCAACCGCTCTGCGAATCTTGAGACGTGGCTGTTGGCCACGGCCGGCGGTATGGCATGAAGAGAACGGCAGCGTGAACCAAGAAATGGAAACTGTGGAGCAGATCATTGCGGCGGATAGGTTTCTTGCTGACGGGAATTCTGGTGACATTCGCCGGCGGTGCCTTCGCGCACTGCGACTCGATGACCTGTGCCTACCAATAATTCAATTCGAAAGGGCGGGTTGCCGGTCAGCAGCGGGCACCGGGGCCGGTAGATTTCCTACCAGACGGCCACGGCGGAGCCGCGCAGAGCGGCCTGTGGAACCCCGAAAAGGCGGACCACCATCGGCCCAACTCGTTGCCCCACAATGCGCAAGCGGATGGCTGGGGGACTTCCCAGGGCACGACGCGAGTCGGGGCCGAAACGGACCACCGGGCACACAGGAAGGCCCCCGGGGCCCCCCCAAGGCTCCAATTGATATCAGGCATGCGATTGGGGATTGAATCCCTCCGATGATGAATGCTAGAATTCATAGTGCATCGATCGGGATTACGACTGCAACCGGGAGGCCCCCATGCGCCGCATGCTGCTGTCTTTTGCACTCGCTGTTCTGTGTGCCGCACCTGTTTCCGCCCAAATCCTCAACGGCGACTTCACGACTTCGCTGGCGTCCTGGACCACGTCCTCCACGGGGCCGACGGTGTCCCATCATCCCTCCAACGGCAACCCCGGGGGCGCGGCGTACATCTTTTACAACTGGGGCGGCGGCGGCGCCTCCCTCGAACAGGCATTTACCTGCGGATCCTCGCACGGCACGAGTTCCTGCGCCGTCACGCTGGACTATCAATACTACGTGTTGGGCGGTGCCGCGGTTCAGGTCACCATCGAGATCGACAACACAGTTGCCTACTCTGCAACCCATGCCGCGGAGAACCCAGTCTGGCAGACCATTCCGCTGGCGGTGCCCTGCGGCAACCACGTTCTGGAGGCTGAGTGCGAACACCATCACCCTTGGCAGCTTCGGCAGTTGGAGCGTGTTCGTCGACAACGTGGCCGCCGAATGCACCGATGTCGTGGGCGAGGAGACTCAGACCTGGGGCGCGATCAAGGGGCTCTACAGGTGAGTTGTGCCGATCTGCCTCGGAATCGGTCGCCAATCAACGCCCGTTCTGGGAGCCGGTCAACTCCCGCTTGATGCCGGCTCGGGCCCCGGACGGCCGCCGTGCCGGTCAGCATCGTCTTCAGAGGAGGCCAACCATGCGTCGTCTCGAAACTGCGTGTATCATCCTCGTGCTGGGAGTGACACTTCCGGCAACCTCGCCAGCCCAGATCACGATTGTCGACGCTTTCTCCGCGATACCCAATGCGGTCTTCAACAACATCGTGCATGCGTCTCCGTGCGGCGCCCACTACCATGCCCCCTTCGTCATCGACACCGGCGGCGGCCACCTGGTCACGGTGTCCTATTACAGCGAAGTGGTTGAGGACAACTACCAGGTCGGTTGCATCAGCTTGGCTTCGTCGTCCTGGGACCACTATCGGTTGCCCAACGATTGGGCCGTCGATCCCGGGGATTACATCGGGGAATACATCTCCGAAGGGCTTCCCGACGGTGACCTGATCCTGAATTTCAGCGAACCGCTGACGGGATTCGGCAGCACGTCGATCATCGGGCCCTTCGCAACCAGTTTGCGCCCCAACGACGCGGATCGGTTTCTCGTGTACGACGGGCCGAACGGAACGGGAAACGTGCTCGCGGACGTGACGACGGCGGACATCATCCACTTAAGCCTGTTCGTCGACTTCAAGGGTGTGGTCTCGCCGACGCCGATCATCCGTTCCGTGCGCTACGTCAACGTCTTTGCCGGCGTCTCGGTCGATGGCTGGGCGATCGCCGCGGCTGCCCAGCCATCGGGCGTTACTGACCTGCAACCGGGCGTGACGGGGGCGCTGCTCACGCTTTCCCCGCCAACGCCCAGCCCATTCGGGAATTCGACACGCCTGGCGCTGGACCTGACTGCCGCCGGACACGTGCGGGTCGAAGTCTTCCAACTCGACGGGCGGCGGGTGCGCACGCTCATGGACGGCGAGGCGTCGGCGGGCGCGAACATGGTGGTCTGGGACGGGCGCGACGACCGGGGGCGGCGCGTATCGTCGGGGGTGTACCTCATCAACGTCTCGAGAGGCAGTGAGACCGCCTCTCGGAGGGTGACGTTCGTCCGCTGAGGCCATGGCTTCAGCCTGGAACCGTTAGCGGGGACCGGGGCCCGGCCTGCCGCATGGCACAAAACGGCCCCGAATCCGCGTCGACAGCTTAACGAAGCGTCGTGGTGCGTCCGCCGCCAACGAACCGATTCTCTGTCAAGGAGATCCGACATGAAGCGATCGTTCCCGAATCGTCCGGCGGCGCCCGCGCTGGCCGCCGCCTGCCTGGCCCTTCTGTTCCCGGTGGTCGCGCTGGCCGACGGGACCGGTGACCCCGTGGAGGGTCTCGTGCCGGGACCGCGGCCGCCGGAGATCGTCGCCACCGGCCAGCCCGACGCTTCGGCGCTCGCGTGGCGGGCCGAACTGAACGCGCGTCTGGCGGAGCTGTTCGCGGCCGAGCAAGGGCAGGTCGTGGCCTTGCGCGAGCGCCTGGCCCGCTCCCGCGACCATGCGGAGGCCCTTGCGCTGCAGGCCGCGATCGCCGCTGCGAAGGAACAGGCCGAGGGCGATTGCCTGCGGATCCAACTCGACGTCGCGCGCCGCGCCGGCTGGTCCGAGGCCGTCGCGGCGCTGGAAGCCGACCTTGAGGCCATGGCGACCATCGCCCCCGACGAGGCGCCCACGATGCCTGCGGCCGGTGAAAAGCCGTGAAGGCCCTTTGCGCCACACTGCTGTCGGCGCTGGTCCTGCTGGCCTGCGGACCACGCGAGGCCGGTGCGACGCTGTCGCGGCTCCCGGTGCGGTTCGAGCTGCGGCCCGATGCGAGCGGCGCCCTGGCCGGCCAGCCGTTCACGGCGGTGGTCGAGATCGAGTCCGCCGCACCGGTCGTGGTCGACGGCCTGCGCATCGTCGGCGACGGCTGGACGATCGTGAGCTTCGCGGCCCCGGCCACGTTCGCGCTGGTGCCGGGACGGCCTCTGCGCCTGTCGCTGACGGCCACGCCGGACGATCCCGGCCAGCCGCTGACGCTCCTGTGCGAAGTCGAGGGTCGCCGTGCGCGGCAGACGTGGCGCGTTTCGGCCGCCGCGATCGCCGCCGCAGAGCAGGCCAACCCGTTACGCGCCCATGACGGGCCGCTGCCTGCGGCCGGCGAAGGCGACCTGTCGCGTCCCGGCCCGGCCCCGCGGCCGGACGCCGTGGCCGTGGACTCCGGAAAAGCCGGCGCCGGCAAGGAGACGCCCGACAAGGCTGGCCGCACGATCACCGTGCGCGGCCGCTTCGTCTACGAGCGCCTGGACGCGCAGACGGTCGGCGCCTTCGGCGTCACCGCACACGTCTTCGACGACGACGGCCTGTTCGACCAGGAGTTGGCCACGACCACCACGGGAGCGGACGGCTCCTTCGAGGTCGACTTCTACTGGCAATCGCAGATTGGCGACGACCAGCCCGACCTGCGCGTCGAGTTCTGGTCGGAGAACGACCGCGTCAAGGTGCGCGACGACTGGCTGGGCGGGGCGACGCCGCCCAGCAAGTGGACCAGTACGATACGCAACGACTACGCGGGGACTCTGCTCGACCTGGGCACGACGCGGCCGTCCAACGACGACGACATGCCGGTGCTCCACATCCTGACCAACCTGACCCGCACCTGGAGCTACATCGACACTTACGCCGGGCGTGATGTGCCGCTCGTCACCGCGATCTATCCGACCGAACAGTGGCCGGCCTACAATCCGTTCTTTCACGACCTCTACATTCCCAGGGACTACGACCAGGATCCCGATCCGGACGCGGAGTTGCTCGTCGATTTCCAATGGCGCGACGCGACACATGTGCACGAATACGGGCACCACGTCATCAATACGCTTGGCCAGACCGTGACGCCGGACTACTGCAACGGCAACTGCGACGAGGAACTGGAAGGCTGGCCGTGGGAAATCGACTGCGGCCACTGCCTGACCTGCTCGGAGACCGATCACGACGCCTGGTCCGAAGGCTGGCCGAACTGGCTCGCCGACCTGTTGACGAGGCGCTTCGAAACGCTGTACGGGCTGCCCTCGCTGAATGCGAGGCCGCAGGAGGATCCGTTCGATTGCCTGGATTCCGCCGGTGACGCCTGCGACTGCAACGTGTTCACCACCGAAGGCTTCGTCGGCCTCCTGCTGCGCGATATCGAAGACGCCGACCAGGACGATCACGACCCGGCCGACGGCGTCGAGGATGTCATGATCGAGAGTCTCGACGAGATCTTCACCATCGCGCTGGTCGACGACGTGACGACGGTGCAGCAGTTCCTCGACCGCTTCCGGGCGCGGTGGCCCGAACGCACGACGCTCCTGTGGGAAACGGCCCGCAACGTCGGCTACGAGATCGACGTGGCGGCGCCCGGCGCGGTCGCCTCGCTGGCGTCGGTTTCGCACCCGCTGGTCGGCGACTCGCCGGACGCGACGCCCAAATTCACCTGGACGCCGGCCGTGGACGACGCGTCCGGGATCGCGGGCTACGCCATCTCCGTGGACCGCGACGCGCCGCGCGCTCCCGGGCTCTCGCTCGAAATCCCGGCGCTGCCCGCCTCCTACACGCACGGCACGCTGGCGCCGGGCACCTGGTACTTCACGATCCGCGCCATCGACCGCGCCGGGCGCCCCAGCACGCAGTTCGCCACCTACGGGCCCTTCGTCATCCGCGCCGCGGCGCCGGCCGACCTCCAGCCGACGACCACTCCCGGCTGGGCCGGACCCGTGGTGCCCAGGTCCGCTCCCGACGCGAACAACCTGAACGTGCCGGCGGCCACGGCGCTGACGGGCAATGCGCTGGCCACCTGGGTGAACCTGGCCGGGGTCAACGCGGGCGAGGCCGTCACGCCGGTGGGGTTCAGCACGCACGTGCTGGTCGACGGCGCGGTCGTGTTGTCGCCGCCGGCGATCCTGCCGATCGAGGGCGGGTCAACCTATTTCGGCTTGAACATGGGCCCCGTCACCGTCCGCGGCGGGCGGCACACGATGGGGGCCTTCCACGACGCCAACGAACTGGTCAACGAGACCGACGAGACAGACAACAGCTGGGCCGGACAGTGGGTCTGGTCCCCGTCCACCCTGGCGACGAACACCCTGGTCGCACGGCAGGCGCCGCCCGACCGCGACGGCGGCTGGGACGATCTGCCGCTCGGCGTGACGCGCATCTACAACTGCGACGGGCTGCGCTTCCTGAGCGACGGCTCCTTCACGGCCGTGTCGGCCTGGCCGCTGGTGATGACCGCCGACTACGACGTGCGCATCCACACACTGGCGGGAGGCACGACGGACGGCTTCCGCACCACGAACCTTCGCGCCTCCAGCCTGCGCCCGGCCGGCGCGCTGGATGCGGTCATCGTCAACCTCGCACAGGAGGGTTCGACGACGTGGGACGTCGGCGTCCTGAACGCCGGAACCGGCACATCCACCTACTCCGCCGTCAAGGTGACCAGCGGCGCGGTCGCGTTCGCGGCGCCCAGCGCGCTGACCATGGCGGCCGATCGTCTCCTCATGCTGCGCCACGTCGACCTGCTGACCGCCAACCTCGGGCAGGTCGCGATCAGCCTGGACATCGACCCCGCCCATGGCCGGCTGCAGGTGGCCTGGCTGACCCCGTCATCGCGCGTGGTCGGGCTCGACGACTTCGGGGCGACGGCCGTCACCGACGCCCTCGGTGACGCGCGCCTGCTGGTCAACGCCACGGCGACCGGCCGCTACGCCGTTGTCGTCTGGCGTGACCCCGGGGACCTGCCGGCCGGGCTCCCCGCCGCAGCGGCGCCGTTCACGCTGCGCATCGAAAGCACGCCGCCGGACCTCGCGGCAGCCACTCCGGTCGGCTGGCACGCGCCCTTGGTGCCACGACCCGGGCCCGACGGCACGCCGGCGGCAGTGCCCGCGCCGACCGCGCTCACCGGAGGCAACAGCACGTGGCTGCACGCCGGCGCGACGAACATCTCTCCGGCCGGCGCCCCTGCCTCCACCGTGGCGTTCCTGGTCGATGGCGCCACGGCCGCCACGACCTCGACCGGCACCCTGGCCGCCGGCGCAGCGGCCACGTGGACCGGGAGCGCCGCTCCGGCGGTCACGGTGCCGGGTGGCCGCCACACGCTGACGCTGCGTGCGGACGCAACCGGCGTCCTGGCCGAACTGACGGAGACGAACAACGTTTACGGCGAGCAATGGTCCTGGCGCGCGTCCACGCTGTCCTTCTCCACGCCCGTTTCCCTGGCCGTACCTCCGGTCCGCACGGCCGGATGGAGCGAGGTCACCACGGGCGAGGCCCTGTACTTCAACTGCCTCGGGCTGCGAGTGCCGGCGCCGGCAATCGTGGGGGAGAACGGCTGGTGGACGGGCATCGCGGTGATGCCGGAAACCGAGGGCGATATCGACGTCCGCCTGCACGAAATCCTCGATTCCACGAAGCAGGACTTCCGCGCGAATCTCGTCACGTCGCTGGCCGGCGGCGGCGGCGAGATCGATTTCGTGCTCGTCAACTACCGCCGCACGACGCCGCGCGCGCTCAACGCCGGAGTGCTGCGTGACGAGGCGGGCGGCGCGCAACCGTGCGCGATCCAGGCCGTCGCCTCGCAGCACGCGGGAACCGACCCGCGGCACATCACGGCCAGCCTCGCCGCAGGCCGGTTCCTGGCTCTCCACGAAATGACGTTGTCGTCCGGTCATTGGCAATTCGCGCTGCAGGCCGGCACGGCGCCGGTGGACTGGGGCTTCAGCCTGCACGACGGCGCCGGGACCTACGCCGACCGCGCGAAGGTCGTGGACAGCGCCGCGGCCTGGCTCAATCCCGAGGGAGGGGATGAGGCGTTCGATGTACACGTCACGCAGCCCGGCACGTACGTGCTGGCCGTCTGGCGCGCATCCTCCCGAAACCAGGACCGCGACGCGAGCTACCGGGTGACGACCACGTGGGCGGCCAGTGCGACGGGGCCGGACCTGCCGACGCCGGTGGCGACCACGGTGACTTCGGTGCGGCCCAACCCGTTCAATCCCAAAACGACGATCGCCTATGATCTGGCCGAACCGGGGCCGATCCGACTGGCGGTGTACAGTGCGCGGGGCGAACTGGTTCGGATCCTGGTCGACGGGCAGAGTACGGCGGGAAGCCATGCCGCGAGCTGGGATGGCCGCGACGAGGCCGGTCGACGCTGCGCCAGCGGCGTCTACTACGCCCGGCTCAAAGCGGGCGGCATCCATTCGACGCGCAAGATGTCGCTGGTGCAGTAGTGTCGCCGGTGCAGGATTTGGGTTCGAGCCGGCGCAATATCCAGATTGCGATTGACTCGGATAACGCGGAGATCTGCAAGTGACTGGCGTTCCCCGCCCTGCTCAACGTTGCGGAAGGGCGGGAGATCATTTGACGAGCACGGATTCGAAGCAAGACGATTTGGTGATCACTTTGCCGGAAATAGTGAGCGACAACGGCTTTCGCCGACAATCCCTGTGTGCCAAGTCATGAGGGAGTCGCTGTTGCCCCGATGTCCCGCCAGAGCCGAGAGGTCTGCTCGACCATGTAGAGCGGCAATGACAACAGCGTGGGCTTTCGGGATCTGGTGCCGATCCGCATGTAAAAATGGACATTCTGCAGCCGGTTTTGTGCACATACAGCATGGCATACTAGGAAGTCGCGACCCACTGCGAAGTCCAACAGAGAAATCGCCCGCGCGAAATCGAGGTCATTCCTTTGGCGTTCACGGGCCAGGGGGCGACTATGGTGCTCGCCGGGGCGGCCAGGGGGGTCGGTGCGTGCATCATCGATCCAGCCCCTTCCACGGTTCCCCGGGCAGCTTCGAGATCAATTCGTCGCGAACCAGTTCCGCCGCGGCCGCCGGGTCGTAGGTGATGTCGGCCGAGACGAGGGGCCGGACGTCCTCCCGGAAGGCGGCAGTCCCGAGCTTTGCTGCCAGGTTCGCCTCGAACTCGGCGCGCGAAACCGCCAGGCCGTCGTGCTCCATATAGCGCTGGAAGCACTCGACGATACGGGCGCTCGTGGCGTCTCCGGCCCGCAGGGCGACCCAGAGGTCGAACAGGTCGCGCCCCTTCCTGCGTTGGTAGAGCGCGCGCATCTTCGTCCCCAGCAGTTCGTCGAGGTGGTACACCGGGAGTACGGCGGTCCCGCTGAACCAAGGATTGTCCACCACGAACGGGTATTGCGCAACGGGCAGAACGGCGAAGTGCTCCCGGGTGTTGATTTCAATCTTCAACCGCATGGTCGAGACCGGCGGAAAGGTCGTCTCGAAGCGGTAGAACAGGGTTGAAACGCCCTTGGCCCTGTTTCCATTTCGGAATTCCCAGCCACGGGTCGAGAGCGCCGCGAATCGAGCCGATCAGCTCACCGATCGGGCCCGCGTCACGCTGGACAAGGTCGATATCCTCAGAATAGCGCCTTCCCGCGCCGAGGAACAGCTTGTGCAAGGCCGTGCCCCCGCGAAAGATGGCCTGGGCCGCCACGGTCTCCGCCGTGAACATGGCGACCAGCGCGCGGGAGAGAATCAGGTCCTGCTCCACCTGCTCATTGGCGGGCCAAGGCGCGAGGGAGCGCCACGCGGTGATGTTCGCGCGCGGGATCAATGCTCGATCTCCAAGTCGGCATTGGGTCGGACGCGCCAGCGCTCATCGATCTCGGCTTGTACCGGCTCGGATGGGAGCAGGGGGACCACCCGTGGATTCCGGGCCTTGAGCCAGTCTGCGAGCGGGGCGGCGAGGTCGTCCGCGCCGACGGCATCGAGCAGGTACCCGAGGCGCTGAACGTCCGAGAGTTTCACGAGGTGCGCGATCCCAGCCAGGGCTTGGCCGTCGATGCGCTCTGCCAGTTCGCCAAGGACGGTTGCGATGTTGCTCAGGTGTCCGGCCGCCGCCTGGTAGCGTACCAAGTCAAACGCGGTGGTCTCGGGCGTGGCCACCTGCATCGTACCGGTTTCGGTCTGGATTCCGGTCGTCGGCATCTGTTCGACCTTGCCATTCATCGAGAACTGGATGGTGACCTTGCCGGCGCGCATCTCGCGCGTGGGCTTGCCGGTCACCACTTGGAATACCATGGGCTGCTGATGGGATGCCCCGTGGATCGCCGCGGCGCTGAGCACTCCCACGTAGTAGGGCTGATCGAGGTGGCGCATGAGTTCGTCGATGAACCAGCTCGCGGGAGGTGAACCCGTCGCCCGATATTCGGGAGGGACGACGACGTAGAAACCGCGTCTGGGGGAGACGATCTTCCCTTGTTCCTTCAGCCTGCGCAGGGCGGCCTGGACGGCGACGGACGAGCGCTCGGTCTCGGAATCGGCTCTGGAGCGGGTAAAGGTGAAGCGGCCGAGTGATTGGAGCTGTTCCACCCAATCCGACATGGCGGGTCTCTTAGGCATGCCGGCTGCCCCCTTTCGCACTCGATATTCGTGCAAACCACTCGCAGAAACTAACGTTTTTCGTTAACTTTTGCAAGTGAAATGCAGACGCTCGAGGATATAGAATCTGCATGCCAATGGCAAGAACGCACATAGAATGCTCGCATTGAGTAAAGCTGCATTTGTCCAGGCGTGACAGGCCTGGGAGCTATGGATAGAATTACCAGCGTATTTTACTAACTGCTGGGGGATCTATCCATGACGGTCAAACTCGAGTCGAGGCGAGAAAGCGCTCTTGCCAAGGCGGCGGCCATCTTCCGGGGCCACGGTGGGATGCTGCGGACCATGGAGGCGCTCGAACTGGGGGTGCACCCGCGTACCCTCTACGCCATGCGCGATGCGGGGATGCTGGAGCAGCTCGGGCGCGGGCTCTTCCGGCTCTCAGACCTCCCGCCGCTCGGGAATCCCGACCTGGTCTCGGTCGCCCTCCACGTACCCAAAGGCGTTATTTGCCTGCTCTCGGCTCTGGCGGTCCACGAGATCACGACCCAAATCCCTCACGAAGTCCACATCGCGCTCCGGCGTGGCGCCGAAACCCCACGGCTGGAATACCCGCCGGTCCGGGCGTTCTGGTTCACAGGGAGAGCCTTCGACGAGGGGATCGAGACCCGCGAGCTGGACGGCGTCGGCATTCGCGTATATGGAGCGGCCAAGACCGTGGCCGACTGCCTCAAGTACCGGAACAAGCTGGGGCTCGATGTCGCCCTCGAGGCGCTGAAGCTCTATCTGCAGCGGCGGACCGGGTCCATCGACGAACTGGTGCGTTACGCCCGCGTTTGCCGGGTGGAAAGAGTAATCCGTCCTTACGTGGAGGCCCTGCTTTGAAGCGCCGGAAATCTGCAAGCCAATTGCAAAAACAAGCACAGAATGCTCGCTATGAGCAAAGCCGCGTTCAGATTTCTTCCGGTTTCTTGCCCATATTCGGCCTGTTTGTGTCGGAATAGCGAAAGTTCGACTCGTTCATTCGCTATATCGACACAAATTCAAGAAGCCAAGCCTGGCCGCCGCGGGCTGGATAAAATACGGGCATATTGTGGCCATGTCGGGGCTGTTATGTGTGTATGTTTTGTCGAGTCCGCGTGATTATTGTTGCTGTTAGATCCAGAAAATGATAAAAATCTTATCGCTTTACGCGCGCAACAAGAACGACGCTGTTTCAGTTGTTGTTGTCGGGAAAGGAAACCGATAAAAAATCTATGAGAAAGCACGTTGAACAGCAACACGACGCCCAGCGATCCACCGACTTCATGGAGCTGAACCGGATCTTCACGGTCGAGGAGTTCGCTATGCACCTCGGGGGACAGAAGAGCCTCGCCGAGTACCGCGTGCGCTACTACCTCGGGCAGGGGCGACTGAAGCGCCTGGCCAACGGCGTCTACGCCTCCGTCCCAGTCGGCGCGGCCCCCGAGAGCTACGAACCGGATGTCTTCCTGGCCGCTGCGGCCATCCGGCCCGATGCGGTCTTCGCCTATCACTCAGCCCTCGATCTCCTCGGGCAGGGGCATTCCGTCTGGTGGACATGCACCGTCTGCACGGCACGCCGGCGTTCGCCCGTCGTCCTCGGGCGAACCGTGATGAAATTCCTCTCGCACCCGCGGGCGGCACGGCCCCGAACCGGGGCGATGTCGTCGCCAGGGGAAGCAAGCGCCCCTTGGACGACCGAGGTTTCTCGCGGGGGCAGGACCCTGCGGGTCACGACGCCCGAGCGGACCCTCGTGGACGGGCTTAGGGAACTGAGTCTGGTGGGCGGCCTCGACGAGCTGGTGGAGTCGATGGACGGATTCGCCTCGCTGAATCCGGACGCGCTCCAGGAGATCCTGGGTGCCTATGACAATCGGCGCCTCTGGGCGGCCGTCGGGTGGTACCTGCAGCGGCGGCTCAAGGACATCTTCCTGGACGCGTCCATACTGGGTGACTTCCAGAAGCACCGGCCTCGGACCCGGGTTTACCTGGTCCCCGGCCGGCGAGGAGGGGTGTTGGCCAGGGACTGGAACCTCATCGTTCCCGCGCATCTGCAAAATGGCCCACCCCGCGACGGCTAACAGCCAAAAAGGGGTGGCCGTTGATTGGTCTCGTCGCCTGTCAATGTAACTCGTTGTAAAAAATGTGAGTTATATCTGACATTATTGTGATTTTGGCCGAAAGATGCCGCCTAGTGGCCGATAGACAAGCGTCGGCAACTCGGATGTGCCAAGTCACCACCGACTGGCCGTCAGGGCCCTATAGGGACGCGAAATTGCCTATATGAGCGCATGACGGCAATTTTAGTTGCCAGGATGGATTTATGTGGGCAGAATAATTGCCACTATGAGCACAAATCAGCAAATGAAGCCCACCGACTACTTCGCCCACCACCCGGTGTTCCGCTTCGACGATTTCGCGGCGGCCCACGCCGGGGATGGCCGCCGGAGCCGGCAGACCACCGCCTCGGTGCTGAAGCAGCACGTGGCCGCCGGCCGATTGCTGCACCTGCGGCGCGGCCTGTACGCGTCTGTGCCCCGTGGAGGCGATCCCGGGCGCCACCCCGTCGATCCCTACCTGCTGGCCACACACCTCGCCCCTGACGGCGTGGTGGCCTACCACGCGGCGCTCCAGTTCCACGGCAAGGCCTACTCCCTGTGGAGTCGTTTCCACTACCTGACCCGGGGGCGGCAGTGCCGGTTCACTTTCCGCGACCAGGAGTTCGTGCCGGTCCAGGCGCCCGCCGCGCTCAGGGACCTTCCCGACCTGGGCGGCGGGGTGGTAGAGTGCCTGCATGGCGGCGGTGTCGTCCGGGTGACGACCCTCGAGCGCAGCCTCGTCGACGTTCTGGACGCCCCGGAGCGCAACGGCGGCTGGGAGGAGGTCTGGCGCTCCCTGGAGATGGTCGAGTTCTTCGATCTCGACGCGGTGCTCGCCTACACGCGGGTGCTGGGATCGGCGCTGACAGCCGCCCGGGTCGGGTTCTTCCTCGAACAGCACCGCGACGCGCTCATAGTCGAGGCACATCACCTCGACCCGTTCCGCAGCCTATCCCCGGCGCAGCCGCGGTACCTGGACGCCCGGCGCGAATCCGGCAAACTCGTGAAGGAGTGGAATCTGGTTGTGCCCGAGTACGTACTGAACCGATCCTGGGCCGAGGTTATCTGATGTGGGTACGATGCCCACTTGACAGGAACTGACAGTAACTGATAAAAAGAGGCTGCGGAACTACTGGGGGAAAATATCTGAATCCGGAGCCCGCTGCGATGGCTGAACCTTTGGGCGAAGTCCTCACGATCGAGGACCTCGCGGACTATCTCAAAATTTCCAAGTCCACCCTCTACAAGCTGGTTAGAGAAGGATCCATACCGTGCCAGAAGGTGGGGAAGCATTGGCGATTCCACAAGGACGCCATCGATTCGTGGCTCAAGCAAAAGCCGTACGGAAAAGCAGTTCAAAAAGGAATTGAGCGAGGTAATGATCAGTACAGCGACTTGCAACAACGACCTGGTCAACGCTGATATCCTATGGATTGCAGCCGACACTCTGCGTGGCCAGGTCACGCGCGGAAGGAGAGTCGCCTGAACATGGATCAATCGACCCACAACAAGATCGTCTCCTTCATCTGGGGCATCGCCGACGACGTCCTGCGCGACCTCTTCAAGCGCGGCAAGTACCCCGACGTCATCCTGCCGATGTGCGTCATTCGGCGCATGGATGCGGTGCTCGAGCCGACCAAGAAGGAGGTGCTCGAGACCAAGAAGATGCTCGACGAGGCGCGCATCACCGAGCAGCGCGCCGCCCTGTGCGACGCCGCGGGCCAGGCGTTCTACAACACCTCGAAGTTCACGCTGCGCGACCTCAAGTCCCGCGGCAGCCAGCAGCAGCTGCTGGCCGACTTCGAGGACTACCTGAACGGCTTCTCGCCCAACGTCCAGGACATCCTCGAGAACTTCAAGTTTCGCAATCAGCTCCCGACGCTCTCGCGCTCCGACTCGCTCGGCACGCTGATCAACAAGTTCCTCGACCCGGACATCGATCTTTCGCCGGCGGGCATCGATAACCACTCGATGGGCACAGTCTTCGAGGAGTTGGTCCGCAAGTTTAACGAGGAAAACAACGAAGAGGCGGGTGAACACTGGACTCCGCGCGACGCAGTGCGCCTGATGGCAAACCTCGTGTTCCTGCCGATCGAGGAACAACTCAAGTCCGGTACCTACCTGCTCTACGACTGCGCCTGTGGCACGGGGGGAATGCTGACGGTTGCGGAGGAGACACTCGCCACAATCGCCGACAAGCGCGACCAACAGGTCAAGTGCCTGCTCTACGGCCAGGAGATCAATCCCGAGACCTACGCCGTCTGCAAGGCCGACATGCTGCTGAAGGGCGAAGGCGAGAGCGCCGAACATATCGTCGGCGGCGCGGAATGGTCCACGCTCTCCCACGACGCTTTCCCCGCCCAGGAATTCGACTTCATGCTCGCCAACCCCCCCTACGGCAAGAGCTGGAAGAAAGACCTGGAAGCGATGGGTGGCAAGGACGGCATGCGGGACCCGCGTTTCAAAGTCATGCACAACGGAGAGGATCTGTCGCTGGTCACCCGCTCGAGCGACGGGCAGATGCTCTTCCTCGCCAACATGGCCTCGAAAATGAACGAGAAGTCGGCGCCAGGCAGCCGAATCGCCGAGGTTCACAACGGCTCATCGCTATTCACTGGCGATGCGGGCCAGGGGGAGAGCAATGTACGGCGCTGGCTAATCGAGAACGACTGGCTCGAGGCTATCGTCGCCCTGCCGCTCAACCTCTTCTACAACACCGGCATCGCCACGTACGTCTGGGTGCTGTCCAACCGTAAGCCCGCACACCGCAAGGGCCAGGTGCAGCTCATCGACGCCAGCCAGTGGTTCAAGCCGCTGCGTAAGAACCTAGGCAAGAAGAACTGCGAGCTCGCGCCCGAGGACATCGAGCGCATCAGTCGCACCTTCTTGGATTTCAAGGAAACCCCTGAATCGAAGATCTTTCTCAACGCCGCCTTCGGCTACTGGAAGGTCACGGTCGAGCGCCCGCTACGCATGCACAGCCAGCTGACGCATAAGGCCATCGAGGTGCTGCGCTTCACCTCGGGTGACGAGGACATCCGCGCGGCGCTTTATGATGAGTTCGGCGACGACCTCTTCACCCGCTTCCCCAAGGTTTCCGCCGCGCTTGAAAAGCGCCTGGCCGACTGGGGCAACGACGAGGACGAGGGCGACGACGAGGAGGGCAGCGCGAAGAAGGGCCTGCCCGAGAAGAAGCGCAAGAAGCTGCTCGATCCCAAGACTTGGGAGCGTGACGGCCGCCTGGTCGAGGTCGCCACCAGGCTTCGCGCGACGCTGGGTGAGACACTGTTCGAGGACCACAATCAGTTCCGCGACCGCGTTGGCGAGGCACTCAAGCAGACCGGAATCAAGATCGGCGCCGCCGACCGGATGCAGATCCTCAAAACCGCGAGCTGGCGCGTCGAGACCGCGCCGCCGGTCATCGCCAAGGTGCACAAGGCCGGCAAAGCCAAGGCCGACCCGCTGCGTGGGTTGTTCGAGGCGACCGTGGATAACAAGACCGCCATCGTCGAATACGAACCGGACTCCGATCTGCGCGACACCGAGCAGGTGCCATTGCTGGAAGACGGCGGCATTGAGGCCTTCATCCGTCGCGAGGTGCTGCCTTACACACCCGATGCTTGGATCAAAGAAGCTGCCACCAAGATCGGCTACGAGGTCAGCTTCACGCGTCACTTCTACAAGCCGCAGCCGTTGCGCACGTTGGAGGAGATCAGGGCCGACATCCTCGCAATCGAGAAGGAAAGCGAGGGCCTCCTTGAGGAGATCATCGGAGGGGGGCGGAGATGACCGCCGCTTCACTCATCTCACAAATTGACTATTCCGGCGCACACAAGAACGCGTCGTGGTGTGGTCGTGTTGTCGTAGATGAGGATCGTTTCAAGCGTTACGTAGCCGGTCGAGTGAGAGCGAGGGTTGAGGACGACGAGTCTCGAGATCCGTTTGCTGCAGAGCTGAGAGGGATGGCTACGACGGGCATGCAGACCGGTTTCGTCGAGCGTCTTCTTAGGGCGGTCCCCAATGAGAAGTCATGGGCAGTCGGAGAAGCCTTGGCCGAATGTGTTCTGGCCGATGATGACACCCGGGAGATCTGTTGGCCGTGGAATCTCGTGCGCGACCGCCGTACGCCAAGAGCAAGCTTGCCTGGTGCCGATCTGGTCGGCTTCTGCAAGGAAGGCGAGTCCGTGCTGCTACTTTTTGGCGAGGTGAAGACATCCTCGGACGCGCGTACGCCACCGAATGTGATGAACGGCAGTGGCGGGATGGCCTGGCAGCTTGAGGAGGAGGCAACCCGACTAGACATTCAGCATGCGTTGCTCAAGTGGCTGCGAACCAGGTGTGAAGCGCCGGAACATCGGGAACTCTACCGCGCTGCTGTAGGGAGATATGTTCAGTCCGTCGGCAAGGAAATCCTACTGGTCGGAATTTTGCTCCGCGACACCGAACCGAACGAGATGGATCTTGCCGCCCGCGCAAAGGCGCTAGCGGCGAAGCTTGGCATCCCTACGCGGATTGAGATTACCGCGTGGTACTTGCCTGTTCCGATCAAGGACTGGCCGGCTCTGCTTTATCGGAGGGAATCATGACGGCAGCCAGCTGGCTTCGAACCTCAATCGGGGAGGATCGCCTACGAAAAACGTCGACGGAGGCAAGTCGGCGCCGGCTCGCAGCTGCGTTGACCCTCGTATCTCAAGAGCCAGATGATCGGGAGCTTCAATTCGTTACAAATGCGCTCGAACTGGAGCTTTTCGATGCGCTTGATGACGAGCAGCGGGCATTGGAGGTTCGGGCCATTTCCGCTGAGGCGTTCCAGATCGCCAGAACTCTCGCATGGCCGGAAGAACCTGTAGCAGCCGCGCAGTGGCTTGTGCGATTGGGTTGTCTTGCGGTCATCGGAGATCGCTCGGCGGATTTCCGTCGCATCGTTATGGAGGCGCAGCTTCCTGTAATTCCTCTCGACTCGGCGGATTGGGGCCTTCGGGTCTGGTCGTCGGTCTTGGACGTCTGGTTGCGTCTTTTTCGAAAGCAGGGATGGGACGATCTCGACGCCGTCCAAGAGCGAGTCGTCGCTCTCCGACAAGCCCAACGCACAGTCGAACCAGCGTTCCTGCGGGCAGCCGAAGAGCGCCAGGACGTACGGCCCGCTTGGGAACTCATGGCGCAATACCACTTGGCGAAGTCCGCAGAGTTGCTGGGCATATACCTCGGACAGGGTTCCGTCGACGGGCATTTTGACATTCGTGAACAGCTCGAAGCGCAGTTCGACCGGGCGATCGGCGCCGCGGCTCGCGGCCAGCTTATTGAGCTTGAGACAATGTCTCGACTGCTTGCTCGAGCTTCCCGCGCTATGGTCGACAACAGTATCTGGACTGTTACCCGCGCAGTGAACAGCAGGGTAACCCGATTTGTCGAGTCATTGACGGCCCGTGATCGAGTTCGCCCAATCTTCGAAATGTTGCCGCCGCAGAGGCGAACCTTACGTGAAGAGGGTCTCTTGGGCTCCGGTCATCGCTCCGTGGTTGTGAGCTTGCCGACATCGAGCGGAAAGACGTTCATCGCGGAGTTTCGAATTCTTCAAGCGCTCAATCAGTTTGACCAGGAGAACGGCTGGGTCGCGTACTTGGCACCCACTCGCGCGCTGGTGAATCAGCTGGCGACGCGACTGCGCAGTGATTTTTTTCACCTTGGCACCGTTGTGGAAAAGGTTAGCCCTGCGCTCGAGGTCGATGGTCTCGAAGGCGGAATGCTGACCGAGGCTGACAGCGCTCATCAATTCAGGATCCTGGTAACTACACCGGAGAAGCTGGACCTCATGCTACGTGGTGGGTGGGAGGAGAAGATTGGCCGCCCCCTCACACTTGTCGTTGTGGACGAGGCACACGGTTTGGCCTCCGACAATCGAGGGATCAAGCTCGAACTCCTTCTCGCGACCATCAACCGCGAGTGTCGGTACGCTCAGTTTCTCTTGCTTACACCTTTCATCGTTAATGGCGCGGAGATCGCCCGCTGGCTGTCGCCCGACAGCAACAAGAGCATCGACCTCGGGATCGATTGGACACCGAACGATCGCGTTGTGGCAATCGCGCGCGCAGAACGTGGTGAGAGCAGGGGCGAGTTTAGTGTATCGCTTCGCTCACGGCACACGTCTCGCAGTACTCTCGATATCCCGGAGCAGATTGTTTTTCGGGAGAGTCGTCCACTGGGCTTGGCCTGGTCCAAAGTGGCCAACTCGCCGGGGAGGATCGCAGCAGCAACTGCACAAATCCTGCAAAGGCGCGGCACGGTCATTGTGCTTGCCGACACGCCGGCGGCGACATGGGGCATCGCTAGGGCTTTCCAGGTTGATGAAAATAGGAGAACGCTTGACGATGACGACCTGCGACACGTGCAGCGGTTTCTCATCGATGAGATGGGGCAGGACTTTCCCCTTGCCGGCCTACTCGAATATGGCATTGGCGTTCATCATGCGGGTATGTCCGAAGACACGCGCACGCTTGTGGAGTGGCTCACGGAGAACGGTCGGCTTGGTGTTCTCGTCGCCACGACCACAATTGCTCAAGGCGTGAATTTCCCCGTCTCCGGCATCGTGTTTGCGAGTCATCAGTACCGGTCTCGGAGGTTCCCTCACCACGTCGATATGCCGCCCCAGGACTTCTGGAACATTGCCGGTCGCGCCGGTCGCGTCGACCAAGGGGATCTTGGAGTCGTCGCTCTTGCCGCGCAAAATGACGACAAGCAACTAGCGCTGGAGCAGTTCATCGACTCTTCCGTCGCCGAGCTCAACTCGACGCTCATCGAGATGGTGCAAACCGCAGCTAACGCAGGTTCTCTCCTCCGCCTGGAGTCTTTGTCGCACCAGCCAGGTTGGTCCGCGTTCGTCCAATATCTGGCGCACACTTACCGGCAGATCGGGAACCATGAGCAGTTCGCGGCGCAGGTCGAGCAGGTTCTGCGCGGCACGCTTGGGTTCCAGGCGCTTCGTAAAAGCCACAAGGGATGGGCAGACACCCTTGTGCAGGGGGTGTACGCCTACGCCGAAAGGCTCAAAGGCAAACCCCTCGGCCTGGTAGATGCCACTGGATTCTCCTGGGAATCCGTCAGCAATACCTTGGTGAGGATAGGGCAAGAGCAGCTGCCCGAAGATGTTTGGTCCCCCGAGCTATTTGCGGGGCGAAGAGACGACCTCCGGCGCATGATGGGCTTGCTGCTGCAGGTGCCAGAACTTCGCGAGCCGCTGGAAGAGGTTACCGGAGGCGCGAGTCCCAACGGAGACAAGCTTTCCCGAATCATCTGCGATTGGGTACAAGGGCGTCCACTGACCGAGATGGCGAACGACTATTTTGGACAGCCTGACCAAGAGGAGGCCAACGACGCCAAGGCGGATGCCGTCAAGGCAATGACCAAGTGCTGTCAAAGTGTATTCGGGAGACTTACGCAAACCGCGTCTTGGGGGCTGTCCGCATTGCAGTCGCTCACGCTCGGGGACGCGCTCGATGAGATGTCGGCCTTGGAGCAGCGCAGTCTGCGCAACCTCCCTGCTCGTGTGTACTACGGCGTCAACACCGACGAGGCAGTCGCTTTAAGGCTCCTCGGAGTGCCACGAACCGCTGCCCCGGCGCTCGCGAGACACCTTGGTGTCACAGCCGTCGAGCCGCTTCATCGTGTACGCGGGCGGTTGCGAGCGGCCGACGTAGGCGAGTGGACGAAAGCAATGGGTGCGCGGGGGGCTAGCTATCATCGAGTTTGGTCAATCATGGAGGGCGCAGGGTGATCGGCGACCTCATACCCTACGAGAAATACAAGGATTCTGGCATGCCATGGCTCGGGCAGGTACCGGGGCATTGGGATGTTTCACCGCTCGCGCGGCTTGCTCGCCTGAAGTCGGTCGTAAACCATTCAGAGCGTCAGCTTCTATCCGTCTACTTGCAACGCGGAGTCGTCAGGTTTGCCGATGTCGCTGAGAAGAGGACGAACGCCACTAGTGAAGACTTACGCAAGTATCAAGCAGTCGATCCTGGCGATTTTGTGCTGAACAACCAGCAAGCCTGGCGTGGCTCGGTTGGTGTCTCCGAATACTCAGGAATCGTGAGTCCTGCGTACCTTGTGCTTGCGCTGTCCAAACGGTTTTCGGCGCCGTACGCGAATTTGCTTTTTCGAGATGGGAGCATGGTCTCACAGTATCTTGTCTGTTCGAAGGGCGTTGGGACAATTCAGCGCAATTTGTACTGGCCCCATCTCAAGCGTGTGGGCGTTGTTGTTCCCCGCACGATGAGCAGGCGGGGATTGTGCGGTTTCTGAACTGGGCGGACGGGCGGCTGGTGCAGGCGATCCGGGCGAAGCGGAAGGTGATCGCGCTGCTCAAAGAGCAGAAGCAGGCCATCATCCACCGCGCCGTCACCCGCGGCCTCGACGCCTCCGTCCCCGTCAAACCCTCCGGCATCTCCTGGCTCGGCGACATTCCGCAGCATTGGGAAGTGCGGAGGTTGAGACACTTGATCAAGGGACGGTTGACCTATGGGGCCAATGCGGCGGCTGAGTTTACGAACCCGGACTGGCCGCGCTACATCCGGATCACTGATTTTCGGACAGACGGGACGCTGAAATCCGACACGTTTCGCTCGTTGCCTCCGTGTGTTGCTTCCGACTATATGGTCAGTTCTGGTGACATCCTGTTCGCCAGGAGCGGCGCAACTGTCGGCAAGGCGTTTCTTGTGCTGACGCTCACCGGAGCTGCGTGCCACGCGGGCTACCTCATTCGGGCCCGGCCAGATCGCCGTCTTGTACATCCTGAATATCTCTTCGCGTTCACCCAGAGCAGGGCGTTCTCCGCCTGGAAGGATTTGACATTTAACACTGCAACTATCCAGAACATCGGAGCGGACAAGTACGCGAATCTGCCCGTTCCGCTGCCTTCCTGCTTGAGCAGCAGGCGATACTTGAGTTATTGATGACAGAGCAGAGGCCGCTTCTGGCAACCATCTCCCGCCTCCAGCGCGAAATCGATCTCCTCCGCGAATACCGTACCCGCCTCATCGCCGACGTGGTGACCGGCAAGCTCGACGTGCGCGAGGCGGCGGCGCAACTGCCCGACGAAGCGCCGCTCGGCGCCGTCGAGGATGATGCCGATTTGGGGGACGAGATCGAAGCTGCCGACGAGGAGGCCGCGGTATGACCACCGACACCAGCGAGAAGGGCCTCGAAACACTCATCATGCGACACATGACCGGCAATGACGGTCTCGCCGTCGTCCCGAAAAGGGTCGCCGAGCGGCCGCCGCCCTACGGCGGCACCGGGTACACCGCCGGCAGTGCGCAGGATTTCGACCGCGCCCACGCGTTCGACGTTCCGCAGCTCTTTGCCTTCCTGCGCGCCACGCAGCCAGAGGCGTTCAAGAAGCTGGCGCTGGCCGACGCGGGCGACGCCAAGGACATCAACCGCTTGAAGTTCCTCGCCCGCCTCTCCGGCGAGATCGGCAAACGCGGCGTCATCGACGTGCTGCGCAAGGGCGTGGAGCACGGGTCGGTGCATTTCGACCTGTTCTATGGCACGCCGTCTCGGGGCAACATCAAGGCCGAAAAGCTGCACGCCGAGAACCGCTTTGCGATCACCCGCCAGCTCGCATACAGCATGGACGAAACTCGCCGTGCACTCGACTTGTGCCTGTTCATCAACGGCCTGCCCATCGCCACCTTCGAGCTGAAGAACAGCCTCACCAAGCAGACCGTCGAGGACGCCGTCCAGCAGTACAAGCGCGACCGCGACCCTCGGGAGCGGTTGTTCGGGTTCGGCCGCTGCGTGGTGCACTTCGCGGTGGACGATAGCGAGGTGCGAATGTGCACCGAGTTGCGCGGCAAGGCTTCGTGGTTCCTGCCCTTCAACAAGGGCTACAACGACGGCGCGGGCAATCCGGCCAATCCGAACGGCCTCAAGACCGATTACCTGTGGAAAGAGGTGCTCACGCCGGCGGGTCTGACGAACATCCTCGAGAACTACGCGCAGATTGTCGGGGAGAAGGACCGCCGCACCGGCAAGAAAAAACGCAAGCAGGTGTGGCCGCGATACCACCAGTTGGGCGTGGTGCGGCAGGCTTTGGCCGAAGTGTGCGCCCAAGGCGCGGGCAGGCGCTACCTGATCCAGCACTCGGCGGGCAGCGGCAAGTCGAACTCCATTGCCTGGCTCGCCCACCAGCTAATCGGCCTGAAGCGAGATGACAAGGAGGTCTTCGACTCGGTCATCGTGGTGACCGACCGGCGCATCCTCGACAGCCAGCTCCAGGTGACCATCAAGCAGTTCATGCAGGTCGGCGCGACCGTGGGCCACGCCGAGCGCTCCGGCGACTTGCGCCGGTTCATCGAGGAAGGCAAGAAGATCATCGTTTCGACGGTGCAGAAGTTCCCGTTCATCCTCGACGAGATCGCCACCGAGGGCGGAAAGACCTTTGCCATCGTCATCGACGAGGCACACTCGAGCCAGGGCGGCAAGACCTCGGCGGCGATGAGTCAGGCGCTCACTGCCCCCGCGGAGGACGAGGACGCCGGGCCGGACCCCGAGGACACGGTGAACGCCGCCCTCGAGAAGCGCATGGCGGCGCGCAAGATGCTGACCAACGCCAGCTACTTCGCCTTCACCGCCACGCCCAAGAACAAGACGCTGGAGATGTTCGGCGAGCCGCTGCCACCCGACGCCGAGGGCAAGGTCAGGCACCGTCCCTTCCACAGCTACACCATGAAGCAGGCGGTGGAGGAAGGCTTCATCCTCGACGTGCTCAAGACCTACACCCCGGTGGCCAGCTACTACAAGTTGATCAAGAAGACCGAGGACGATCCGGAGTTCGACTCCAAGAAGGCGCGCAAGAAGCTACGCCGCTACGTCGAGAGCCACGACCACGCGATCCGACTCAAGGCCGAGATCATGGTGGACCACTTCCATGAGCAGGTTATGGCGGCCGGGAAGATCGGCGGCCAGGCCCGCGCGATGGTAATTGCCAGCGGCATCGAACGGGCGATCCAGTACTTCCACGCCTTCCAGGCGTACCTGGTAGAGCGCAAAAGCCCGTACCAGGCGATCGTTGCCTTCTCGGGCGAGCACGAATTCAACGGCGCCAGGGTTAGCGAGACATCGATCAACAGGTTTTCGAGCGGGGACATCGCTGGGAAGATCCGGACCGATCCTTACCGCTTCCTGATCTGCGCCGACAAATTTCAGACCGGCTATGACGAGCCACTCTTGCACACCATGTACGTCGACAAGCCGCTCTCGGGCATCAAGGCGGTGCAGACTCTGTCGCGGCTCAACCGCGCGCACCCGCAGAAGCACGACTGCTTCGTGCTCGATTTCCAGAACAACAGCGAGGCGATCGCCTTTGCCTTCCAGGACTACTACCGCACCACGTTGCTCGCCGACGAGACCGACCCCAACAAGCTGCACGATCTGAAGGCGGCGCTGGATGCCGCGCAGGTGTATTCGCCCGAGCAGGTGGGGCAGTTGGTGGCCTTGTTCCTCGGCGGCGCGGACCGCGACCGGCTCGACCCGATTCTCGATGCCTGCGTGGCAGTCTATGTCGAGCGGCTCGACGAGGACGGCCAGGTGGACTTCAAGGGCAAGGCCAAGGTGTTCTGCCGCACCTACGCCTTCCTCTCGTCGGTGATCCCGTACAGCAACGCCGAATGGGAGAAGCTCTCGATCTTCCTCGACCTGCTCACGCCAAAGCTGCCGGCGCCGAAGGAGGAAGACCTCGCCAAGGGCATCCTCGAGGCCATCGACATGGACAGCTACCGCGTCGAGAAGAAGGCGGCGATGAGGATCGCGTTGGAAGATGATGACGCAGAGATCGAACCGGTGCCTACCGACGCGGGCGGGAGGATGAGCGAGCCCGAGCTGGATCGCTTGAGCAACATCCTGAAATCATTCAACGAGCAGTTCGGCACGCTGTTCACCGATACCGATCGGGTGGCGAAACGCATCCGCGACGACATCGCGCCCAAGGTGGCGGCCGACGCGGCCTACCAGAATGCCAAGGAGAACACCCCGCACACCGCGCGCATGGCGCACGACCAGGCGCTGGCCAAGGTGATGCAGCACCTCCTGAAGGACGACACGCAGGTCTACAAGCAGTTCGTGGAGAATGAATCGTTCAAGCGGTTCGTTGGGGACATGGTGTTTGCGATCACGAGTCAGTTATGAGCAATGGAAGACATGCCAGATTCTACGGCGGTTGCGATGATGTGAACCGCCAGCGAAAACGTGTTTGCCGGGGCACGGGGCGACCCAAACCCGGGACTCTCGGCGCGGTTCAGCATCGTCGTCATCGCCTGCGAAGCGCACCGCAGCCACTATGGCTTTAGCAACCATGCGTGGTTTCATAGCAACAACGGACCAGGACTGGTTCGACTTGCTCTCTTCTCGACCAGACCTGGACGAGGTCAACTTCTGGGCGCCCTCGGGTAAGGCCACACTCAACACGATATCGCCCGGAGCTCCGTTCCTGTTCAAGCTGAAGAGCCCGCATCACGCCATCGGCGGATTCGGATTCCTCGGTCCGATCTCGACGGTGCCGATGTCTCTTGCCTGGGAGGCGTTCGGTGAGAAGAATGGCGCTCCCGATCTGCCCACGATGGCTCGGCGGATCCGCAAGTACCGAGGCCGATTCGATTCCAAGCCCGCCGGTCCGGGGTTTGACCCCCCGGTCGGTTGCCGGATGATCCTGCAGCCGACGTTTTTCCCACAGGATGACTGGATTCCCGCACCTCGCGATTGGTCCAAGAATATCGTCCAGGGGAGTACCTACGATCTGTCGGAGGGCGAAGGGCAGCGGATTTGGGACGCCTGCGTGGAGCGCCTTCAGGCGTACCGGCGGCAGTTGCCCGAGGCCGCCGTGCTGGATGAACCTCCGCGCTATAGCGCAAGGAGCAGATCTATCGCCCGCGGCTAGGTCAGGGCTCCTTCCGGATCGCGGTTACTGACGCGTACGGCCGGGCCTGTGCTGTGACCGGAGAGCACAGCCTGCCGGTCCTGGACTCCGCCCACATCCAGCCGTACGCGGATGGCGGCCCACATGAGGTGAGCAACGGCGTGCTGCTGCGGGCCGATTTGCACCGGCTGTACGACAAGGGATACGTGACGGTTACGCCGGATTACGAGTTTCGCGTGAGCCCGGCCCTGCGCGAGGATTTCGACAACGGTCTCGTGTACTATGATCTGGAGTCAAAGGTACGGGAGCGAGGCGCGATCTATCTGCCTTCCGCCATAGGTCAACGACCCGATCGCGAACGGCTGGCCTGGCACCGGGAAGTCGTGTACCGGGGCTGACGAGGACCTGACGGATGGCACCGATTCAAAGAGACGGTTCTAGAACCCGAAAGTGTGCCTTGTCCCGCGCTTGGGAATCCTGAAGCTGTTCGTATCGATCCCCTGGCAGAATAGCCCCATGACCAGCGGAGCGATCCGGTCATATAGGTCGCCAGTCTGGGTGCGAATCCATTCCTGCGTCGCGTCGCCGACCAGCAGGACCGGCAAGTCGGCCACGGTGTAGCCCTTCAAACTGGGGTGCTTCGTGTATCCCGTCAGGAGGCCGAGCCTCTTCTTGATCTGATAGACCTTCTCGTAGTGGGCCTTGATCGCGTCTCGGTTCTTCGTATCCCCGAGAAACCGGCCGTACTCGGCGAGTTGTTCTTCGATGGCCCCGGAGCCCCCGGCGTTCTGGGGCTGAATCCGGGCGTCGTTGCGGGTCTTCAACTCGACTAGGACGATCTGCCTCGAGTCGCGATCCAGCCACACGAGATCGATGCGACCGATTCGCCATTTCCCGTTCTTCTGACGGACGGAATACTCGAACTCGGTGTCGATGAAGAAGCCATCGCGGCGCTTCGAATTCAGCTGGTCGGTGACGTATCGGCCCTGGATGGCTTTCTCCGAGTTGCGGGGAAAGTGGTTGCGGATCCGCTTCTTGATGCGGGCCAGGGCGCCGGGACCGAAAGCCTGAAGGTCGATGATCCCCGGGTCGTCGATGAAAGCCGTAGGACCGTTCAATTGGACGGGAAGATATTCGCCCTCGCCCTTGAGCGGCACGTACTCGGGGTGGATGAAAGCGCGGTAGCCCTGCTGGTAGGTCAGCCGCAGGATCGATCCGCCGTTGTAGTAGATGTTGATCGCGTTGTCCTTGCGGATGTCGCAGTAGGTTTCCTTGTCCTTCTTGAGGTTGTGCCACCACGCGGGGTCGTCGGATTCCAGCGCCCGAAAAAGCGGATGGTCTTCCCGTAGCTGGTACTTCATCAGGGCCTCCCTCAATTGCTCCTAATACCGGTGCCGGAATATCCGATAAATCTTTCGAAGCCATTATTCACCAACAGGATGGGTTTGTCACATGCTCTCCCTCGTCGACCTCCTCGAGCTCAAGGGCCTCGACTGCTCGCGACCCAAGTCGATTAAGCTGGTCCGCCACAAGGACAAGCGGGTCGACGTGGAGGCGCTCCTGCGCGGGGGCCACATCGAGACCTACCAGCGCATCCAGGGTTCACCTATCTTCAACTGCGACTATGTGGTGTCGTTCATGGGGATAGACGGGACACAAGCCCGGCTGCTGGGGGTCTACCGGGTGGGCGGACACCGGCAGGTGCAGCCGGCGGACATCGTCGACCTGCCGTGCCGGGACCTCGTGGGCGAGACGGACGTGATCTACGACCTGGAAGAAGTACCCGGCTTCGAGGACTTCAAGGACCGCTTGGTCATCGACTGGGGCAGCAACGCCATCTCGTGGCACCAGTGGCTGATCGCAAAGCCGGTGGTGGAGATCCTCCCCGAGGGGCGCCGTAATCCGTTCCCCGGATATCTGGATTTCGTACTCACCTACGCCGATCTCAGGACCATCTGCGAGAACCCCTCATCCAACAAGGACTGGCACAAGGCGCTGGCTGCGGTGGCGGGGATCTACATCATCGTCGAGGAGACGTCGGGCCTGCAATACATCGGTTCGGCCTACGGGAAGGATGGGATCCTAGGCAGGTGGATGACCTACGCCCGGACGGGCCACGGGGGCAACGCCGAGCTGAAGAAGGTTCTGGGGGAGGGCCGGTTTGCCAAGGAGAATCTCCGGTTCTCGGTTCTGCGGACTCTCCCGAAGACCCTGACGATGACCGAGGTCGTGGAACACGAGTCTCAGTACAAGGAAAAGCTGGGGACGCGGGCGTTCGGGCTCAACCTGAATTGAGGCCGAGGAGGAACCATGGCGTCGAGCATCAGTTGGGAATTCGTCCAGGAACACGCCAACCGGATCCTGGCAGAAGGTATCCACCACTTGCGGGGTCAACCCCTTGTTCGACCCGACGAAGTGACGCTGGAGGGGCCGGGAAACTACTTGATCTCGCTGGATTTGGTTCCGCTGTATGTCGGTGAGGCGACGGATGTCCGGCAACGCCTGAAGACCCAGTTCGACGCCAACCGTTCCAGCTTCTACAAGACGCTTCTGGAGAGCGGCCCCGAAATCCCGAGGGACATCGGCGATTTCCGGGTTCAGACAATGGCGACGGGATTTGGTCGCAAAGAGATCGAGGACTTCGGGATTGTCAACGTCCCGACCCGCCTCAACAAGTTCCAGAAGAACAAGCGGCCGGTGATCGAGCCTTCGTATGGAAGCCAGATGTGGGGGCTAGTTCAGGAGGCTCGTCACGATCTCCTGGCCAAGGGGGCCGAACGGTACATGGCCCGGCCCAGAGTGCCCTGGCTCGAGGCGGTGCCACCGGATGCTCCCGGGCTCTATGGCTTGTGGCGGGACGGGGACGAGGCGCCGCTGTACGTTGGGGAGAGCTCCGAGTTGGAGAATCGCTATAAGCCCGGGCGGCCACCCAAAATCCCCCACCTGTGGCCACCTCAAAATCCCCCACCTGTCCTGAGCTGCACCTGATCTGACGGCGGATCAGCGTCGACGGGACGTTACCCTATTCCCCTCACCAAATTGAGGGGGGCCAGGAGTGAACGTCTTGAAGGACAATCTGCGGATAACTGTCGAAACGCTGGTCAGTTGCGGCGTCAGCCAGCGGGAGATCTGTCGGCGGACGGGGATCGACCGCAAGACGATCCGGCGTTACGCGGCCGGTTCAAAATCCCCCGGGGTGGCCACCGGCTCAGAGGCTGAGGCGCCGTTTGAAAATCCCCCACCCCGGCCACCGGCTCCGGACGCGACAGGCACGTCGGCCTGCGAACCTCATCGGCCGTGGATCGAAGCCCAGGTCCAACTCGGCCGCAACGCGGTGAGCATCTACCAGGACCTGGTCGAGCAGCACGCGTTCACGCATCGGTACAACTCGGTCAAGCGGTTCGTGGCGAAACTCAAGGCCCGTGAGCCGGAGCGGTTCGACGTGCTGGAGTACCTGCCGGGCGAGGAATGCCAGGTGGACTACGGGCAGGGCGCGCCCACGTTGTGGAAACCTGACGAATACCGCCGGCCGTACCTGTTCGTGATGACGTTGAAGTACTCGGGCAAGAGCTTCCGCAAGACGACGTGGAAAACGAACCAGGAGACATGGTGCCGGCTGCACGAGGAGGCATGGCGATCGTTCGGCGGCGTGCCGCAGTACGTGGTGCTGGACAACCTAAAGGAAGGTGTGATCCGCCCGGACATCTACGACCCGCAGCTGAACCCGCTGTACGCGCAGATGCTGCAGCACTACGGCGTGGTGGCGGACCCGTGCCGGGTGCGCGACCCGAATCGCAAGGGTACGGTCGAGAACGCGATCCAGCACACGCAGGGTACGGCTCTTAAGGGGCGCAAATACGAGGCGATCGAGACGCAGAACGTGTGGCTGGCGCACTGGGAGGAGCGCTGGGCGGCGCCGCGCATACACGGCCGCAAAAAGCGGCAGGTGCTGGAGATGTACCGCGAGGAGCAGCCATACCTGCGGCCGTTGCCGCTGGAGGCGTTCCGCTACTACAAGCCAGGCGTGCGCATGGTGGACGACGCGGGCCTGGTGCAGGTGGACGGATCGTACTACGCGGCGTTGCCGGCGCCGCTGCACGGCGAAGTGCAGGTACGAATCTACGAGCAGGAGATCGAGATCTACGGCGCCGGTGGCCAACTCCTGCGCCGGCACCGCAAGAGCGAGCGCAAGGGCCAGTACGTGCTCGCCGAGGAAGATCGGCTGTTCAACCCATCGCGTGAGACCGGCAGGTTGCTGGCCAAGGCATCGACGATCGGGCCGAACACCGAGCACATGGCTCGGGCCCTCTTCGCGAACCACGGCCGTCCGGGCCAGAAGGCCCTGTACGGCCTGACGAGCCTGGTTCGCACCTACACCCGCGCCGAGATCGAAGCGGTGTGCGGCCGCCTGCTGGCGGCCGAGTGCGCGTCCTATGCCGCGGTGCGGCGCGCGCTCGAGCGCCAGGCCGAGTCCCGGCCCGCCAGCGCGTCGCTTCTGACCCAGGAAGGCCCTGTGATCCGGGCCATCGCCGAGTACCAGACGTTCTGGGATGCCCACAGCCAGGCCCACTCACCGAAGGAGATCGCTAATGCCGATGACCATTGTTGAACTGGAGCGCTCCCTGCGCGAACTGCGCCTGTCCGGGATGACAGCGACACTGGAGATCCGGGCCCTGCAGGTCAGCAGCCACGAGATGACGTTCTTGGATGCGTTCTCGTGGCTGGTGCAGGACGAACTCGACCGGCGGCACACGCGCCGCCAGGAGCGGCGCCGCGCCGTCTCCGGGCTGCCTGCGGAGCGCAAGACGCTTGGCGAACTGGACTGGAGCTACAACACGCGGCTGCCGCGGCGTGAGATCCTCGAGCTCGGGACCCTGAAGTACATCGGCGTGCGGGAAGACGTGCTGCTGTTGGGGCCGCCGGGCACGGGCAAGAGCCACGTCGCGAAGGCTCTGGCCTTGCTGGCCATCGAGCAGGGCTACAAGGTCCACTACCGCGAGGCGCACGACCTGATCGAGGACATCACCGAGGCGCGCGAACTGGGCACCTTGCGGAAGTACCGCGCGCAACTGAAGGCCGCCGACCTGCTGGTGATCGACGATCTGTTCCTGCGGCGTCTGCCGGCCAATGCCGGCGACGAACTGGCCGACGTGCTGATGAGCCGCTACGAGCGGGGCTCGACGATCATCACGTCGAACCGCGTGATCGAGGACTGGCCGAAGCTGTTGGGTGACGTTGTGGTGGTGGCACCGCTGCTGGATCGCTTGATGCACCACGGGCACCTGCTCAAGTTCGAGGGCAAAAGCTGGCGGCTGAAGGAAGCAGCGACCCGGGTTGCAAAGAAGGCTACGCAGGCCTAGAATGCGCGCGTCCCGTCGGTGGCCAGGTGGAGGAAGTTGACCCGGCCACAGGTGGGGGAAGTTGGGGTGGCCGCCGGGGCTATAAGGCCCATAGCACGTATACCTACATTTCGGCGCTACGGCGACATGTCGGCTCCATGATCCTCGGACTCGAACTCAAGGACAAGAGCGGCAAAAAAAACCGAGCATTCACCGAGGCCAATGACGGGGAGGTCGATGCCTACCTGGAGAGGTCCAGGTATTCGTGGATGGCGGTCGGGTTGGGCCGGTATGAGGTGGAAGACCACCTGATTCAAACGGAACTGCCAGTCCTGAACAGAAAAGGGAAGAAGAGTTCGGGCGTTGCTCGGTCAACCTAAGCCGGTTGTGCCAACGCCTCGAAGGCATTCTGCCCTCTGTTCTAAACCGGGTACTTCCACCAGTGATCCAGCGACGCGGCGAATCGAACCGACAGCGGATCTGGACAAGCGAGGACCGTTTCCCGAAATCTCTCGAATGTGACGACGTTGAACGGGACACCGGCGGATTCGAACTTCTGAATCGCATCATCCCGACCTCTGAAGTCCTCGCGCGGTGAGATCAGAACGACCGGGTGGTTCTGGCCGATCATCTTCGCGCCATCCCCGGTGAGTCCCATCTCCATCGCCGCCGCGATCAGGGCATCATACTTGAGTCGGGCTTTCGACGTCTTGCGGATCGTGCTGAGATCATTGAGTAGCTCCGCTCCGGTCTTCTGGGCGCCGCGGCACAGGTATTCAAATTGTTCCGGTCGTGTTGAATTGCAGTCGGTCTTCAACTCGACGAGCACCAGCTCCGTTTTGGCCACATTCGCCGCGAGATAGTCCACCTTGTCTGATCGATTGGAGTTTAGCTGCTTAATGGGAAATTCCGGTACCACGAACGGGTTGAACGGCTTGCCCAGTACGGATTCCAATACCTGGGGCAGATACAGCGAGAAGTAGAGATCCGCTCGCCGCTCCAATTGGTAGTCGGGCAGACAGCGCCAACGGTCGAGTTGGTCAAACACCCGTTCGAACCCGTTCATATATTTGGCCTTTTTGAATCGCAAATATCCATCAGATGGCATCTTTCATGGCGCGCAGCACCTGCACCAACGCGAGCGTATCCTGGGCGCAGTATTTCCGGAGCGCCGCGAGCACCCGCGCCCTTTCCGCCGCTTCGACGTTCCAAAATACGACCCGCTGGAACTCCCGCGCAGCCTGACCGCCTTCGGCGATCTCCATGCCTTCGTACGTCGTACCGGTCACCGCGGGCAGCACGTACTTCAGGGAACAGCTGCCGCGCTGCCGGGCATTGTGCCACCAGAAGTTGCGGAACGGGACGATGAGATCTTGGAAACGGTCGACTAATCCAAGTAAGAACTCCGCATGCGCGGGGAAGTCCGCTGCCAATTCGCGCAGTCTGGTTTGCTCGAATCCCATGTTGTAAGCCAAGATCGTACCTTCCAGACCGATTGCGCTCAGGGCTTCGATCAGGTCAGGCCGCGGATCGACAGCATTCTCGGACAGAAACTCGACGTGGCGCGGCTCTGCGCTGGGGCTATCGACGATGTGCAAGGAAAACTGGAAGGGGATCTGCTGGAAGGGGCGTGTCCCGTCGAAAAGCGGGATTGCCGGCATCATTGTCTCGAAGTCGAAACAGTGAAGCGGATACTCCAAACCGGCGAGCCAGGCGTGGATCTCTTCGGCCTGGACGTGTGTTGCGCCAGTTCGGATCGCCTCCTGCTGAATCCGCTGCTTGGAATTCAGATCGGCTGGCGATACGTCGATCACGCTCATGACGCCGTCGCCGATCATGGCGAATGCGTTCCGTTTGCGCACACGATACAAGTCCAGGACGTTGTCGTGCGGGAGGAATGACGAGCATGCGGGCCAGAGATCGCAGTCGTACGGATCGGAGCAGTGTTCTCCGATCGGCGTACCGGGGCGGTCGCCGACGATCACCGCCTGCATGCTGTTCACGTTCTGCGGAACGTCGGGCATCAGATCTCGCGCACGCTCGGTCACGTCCTTGGCGTGGAACAGACCGTGGACGTCAATTGGGCCTTGCCTCACATAGGTGTTGTCGAGGTGAACGAGGTACAGGCGGTCAAGTCGGACTCCGCAACGTTCGATCGCCCAGGCTTGGAAGGCGACGTCGTTCAGGTGGACGTCTTTGACGCCAGTTGTGCTCTTGACCTCGTACAGATCCCAGGTGTCCTTTTCAGATGGCACCAGCAAGTCAGCCCGGCAGTAGCAGCCCTCTACGAGGAAGCTTGCCTCGTAAAGGGGGACCCGCTGCTTCATCAGTTCCAGCGTCTCGGCGGTCGTCCGCTCCATGCGACTGCTCGGGTCGTCGCTCCAGGCAATTTCGATGCCCCCGGGAAACAGGTTCTTGGCCAAATCCCCGACCGCATGACCGGTGTCGAAGATGGCCTGTTTCGCGGCGTCGGGCGGCGGGATCGCATCGCGGTCGTTGTACTGGGTCCACAGCAATTTCGGGCACTGGAGTCCCGCGACGTACTTGGATTTCGAGATGGCATGGGTCATCGGATCGCTTTCGTCTGATGGCGACCGGGGGTCGTACCGATCATAGCCCGGCTACGAGGGATCCGGAATCCGGAATGTTAGACGCCCCGCATTCCGTCGCACGGAACGAATGTTGATGTGTTCATCGCGATGCCGAGACCCTGCCTTCCGTTCCGTGGACTTAGTGTGCGCGAGAGGCTGCCCGGTAAAGAGCACGGAAATGATCCGCGATGCACCCGGTCGCCCGCAGCGACGGACTCGGGTAGCGAGTTGGTCGGAGATCTAGTCGGATGGGTTCAACCCGCTACGCCTCCGCTTGGATCTCCCTCATGATCGCCCGAACCGCCGCATCATCCTTGTTGGCGGCAGCCACCAGCAGGTTCCGCGCGAACTTCGAGGCCTTCGCCGGCCCAGCCGCCTTGTGGATGGCGTCCCGCTCGGCCTCGGTCAGCCGAAAGGCGAACACGCAGAGCTCTTCGCGCGTGGCCTTGGCCTCGGTGGTCTTGGTGGTCGTCTTCTCGGCGGCGGGCTTGCGGGCCCGCGTGGTCTTCTTGGTGGTCTTGCTCATCGCTTGGTCCTTTCGCTCGGGTCCAGACGCACGATCCGGCTGGGCTCTTTGCCGCAGCCCTCGCACGCCACGCGCCCGCCCTGGCGGTCGATCTCCGCCATGTCAGCGGGCGTGATCTCTTCCCACCGCTCCCAGATCCAGGTGTCAGATCCGGGGTAGGGGATGTGGCAGCAGGCGCAGACGATGTTGCCCTGCTCGTTCCAGAACACTTGATGGGCCTTCATGCCGAATCGCGGCGCCGCGTTCGTGGCCATGTCAGTCCACCTCCTGCGGGATGTCCGCCGCGAACACCAGCGTCCCATCAGCGCCGTAGATCTCGACGCGGTCGATCCGGGTGTCGGGGTTCTCGCGGCCGGCGCGCAGGATGGCTTGGCTCGCCCGCATCGCAGTCAGCCGCCCGTAGGCTTCGAGGCGCGCCTCTTGGCGGTCGGTGAACAGGGTTGGGTTTTCGTCGATTTGGAGGCCGCCCCGGAACTGCAACTCGAGATCGCGCAGCGAGGCCTCGAACACGAGGTCGTCGAGGGTGCTGTGAGGCTTGGGGTCAACCACGACCCAGAACTTGTCGTCAGGTCCGTAGCGCATCGTCGCTGCCTCCTTCGTCCTTCATCTGGGCGACCACGCGGTCGCCTTCTTCGCGATCGGCGACCGGAATGAGCATGCCGCGGCCGACGACGTACCAGCCGTCGCGGCGGTGGACGACCCGCAGATCGCCGCTGAGGTCGAACTCCATGCCGTCGCTGAAGCGAAGCCGGGAGGGTCGGTCGTGATTCGGTGCCATGGGATCTGGCCTCCTTACTGCGCCAGGTCGAAGACCCAGGCAGGCGCGTAGGGGGAGTCGCCGTCGGGGTGGCCGCCTTCGACGACGTAGACGACCGAGGCGGCGTCGTCCGGTTCTTCGTCGGGTTCGCCTTGGTCGCGGGACTCGTCGTCCGGCGTGGCGATACCGGCGACGGTGAACTGCAGGGGCCAGCTGGGCTGGAAGGCGAGGCGCACCTCGCACTCGCCGAACCCGCCTTCGGCGGCCTCCTGCAGGCGTTCGATCATCTCGTTGACCGTCATGATGCTCTCCTTTCGAGGCGCCGGGCCCCGTGCCCGCCGCACTTACAGTGACGAGCTTTCTGGGTTGAATGGGAAGGCAAATCGACAGTTAAATGCATTATTTGCAGCGGCTTACAATGGCGCGAGGATTGGCGGTTTGGGGCCAGATTCTGGCGTTCCGGCTGGCCTGATTCCCGCGGGTGCCGGCCCCGGCTACCCCCGCCAGACATTGATCCACGCCCGGGCGCCGGCGGAAGGGCATGCTCGGCTCAGGCTCGGCCGCGACGGGGACCTCGCGTTGATGGACCAGGGCACCCGAGCGATTCTGTGAATTTTGAGATGCCGAAATGGAGTGCGGAGGTGGGGCCGGGTTGGGGAATGCGACGATGTTCCTGTGTGTCCCAGTTTGCCGAGCAGGATCGCTGGGGACTCGGAGCGCACGGAGTCGCCCGCAGCTTTCACTTCAGGCGCGTCCGCGGCCGCCTTCGGCTTTCCGGAACTGGAACATCTGGTGTCGGTGGTAACTTGTTTCGAGATTCACCCACGCTACGAGGGTCGAGGTCGCCGGCACCCTCGAGAAATTGGTATTGGAAGGAACCGCGCTTCCCCGGAGGACGGAAGCGAACACTTGGAGCCTTCACAAACTTGATCCGCCGCGTTCCCCACTGCCGATCATCCTGATCCTGAAGTCCCCCTTACTGGCATCTATTCCCGCTTTGCCATGAAGTGGGGAGAGGGGCTCGGCATTCCTCCCGGCCGAGTGTCCGCACGGAACAAGTCACCGAGCCGCGCCCACAGCCAGCGAAGCATGACCCATCTAAATGACATTTAGATTGGTCGCCCCCTTTCGGAATCGCCATAACTCCACCGTGCTTCATCGGGAACCGGCCGCCTTCACCGGCAGCACGCCAGCATGGCCAGGCTGACTTCCGCGAAGCCGCAAGAGCAAACGCAGAGACACGACTTGAGCTTCGAATCAGGAGAGCGACCGACTCATGAACTCGCTTGGGTATTGCCAACATCTCCCGCACCGATCCTCTGATCACGGCTCCACGGTCAGCCAGGTACGGCCCGTCCTCAGCGCAAAGGACGTGGTGCGATGACACGCTACGTCGAAGCCGCGGTCGACTCCGAGATCCAGACCCTTCGCTGCACTTCATCCGGCCGGGCCTGCGCGACCTTCCGGGCCGCCGCCGCCATCGGTGGCTTCGTGGGGGCGGGGGAAGTCGAACGATCCGCTGGCGAGCGGGCGCTCCTCTCCGCGGCTCTGGAAACCGGTCTCCCGGAACGTGAGGCGATCGGCCACATCCGGCGCGGCATTCTCCGCGGCGAGAAGACCCCGCGGACTGTTCCAGACGCCTTGTTCCACCGAAACCTCAACTCGCTGGCTTCATTTCGCGCCAGACCCGCTGCGCCGGCTCGAACCGAAGCCCAAGTATCACCCGCCCGCCCTCCGCAGCAAGAGGTCGCCGCGCTGTGGGGCGCGTCCCTCGCCGTAGGTGACGACGCGGAGGCCGGCGCCTGGTTCGTCCGCCGCTTCGGCAGCGCCGCCACCTGGTTCCTCCAGCAGACCGAGTTGTGGGATCTCGCCCGAGTGATGCCTGCCGACATCCGCCTGCCCCGCTGGGCCTGGTCGCGGCGCGGACCGTGGGCCGGCACCGGTCACCGGATTCTCTTCCGGCTCTGGGACCACACGGGCCAGGCCGTCTCGCTCCGCGCTCGTTCCCTCGACAGCGCAGCGACCCCGAAGTCCCTGGCGCCCTCCGGCTGCTCCGTCAAGGGCCTTGTCCTCGCCGATCCGCTCGGCTGCCAGCTTCTCGGCGGCCTCTGCCCGGCTTGGTGGCAGCCGCGCGAGATCGTGGTGGCCGAAGGTGAGCCGGACTGGCTGCTCTGGGCCGCGCGCCAGCGCGAGACCGAAGCACAGGGCCCTGCCTGCTTCGGTATCGAGTCGGGAGCCTGGTCCCCGCAGATCGCCGATCGCGTCCCCACGGACGCCTCAGTGGTCATCCGAACGCATCACGACGAGCCGGGCGAGCGCTACGCCCAGCAGATTGCGGCCTCGCTCCGCGGACGCTGCCGGATCTTCCGCAGCGGCGTGGGAGAGGAGGCCTCCCGATGAAGGACGACAACGATCGCCTCCTCGAAGGCACCCTCCCGCAGGACCCCTTCGCCGACGCCCAGCCCCTCGCTCCGGGCGCGCCCGAGGCGATCCCCAGCGAGGATCCCGCCTGGGACGACCCGCTGCCCATCGGCCCCGTGGCGAAAGCGCCGGTCTTCCCCGTTGAGACCCTGCCCCCCTGGCTAAGGGACTGGGTCAGCGCCCTGGCCACCGCCCTGCAGTGCCCCGTGGAACTGCCGGCCATGCTAGGCCTCGCCGTGTTGGCCCTCTGCGGTGCGAAGAGGTACAAGGTCCACGTATTGCAGGGCTGGGACGAGCCCCTGAACCTCTACGTTGCGGTTGCCTTGAAGCCCGGCGAGGCCAAGAGCCCGGCCTTCGCAGCGGCCATCCGGCCGGTGGCCCGGTTCGTGGCCGAGGAGCGCAAGCGCACCGATCCGGAAATCCGCGCGGCCATGGCCCGCGCCGACGTCGCAGCCAAGAGGACCGACCACCTCAAGACCCTCGCCGCCAAGGCGAGCCAACCGGAGGACTACGCCAAGTCCCTGGCCCTGGTCGAGGAGGCTGTGTTCGAGCAGGGCGCCATCGAGGTCCCGGCTCCTCTGCGGCTGGTCCTAGACGACGTCACCTCCGAGTCGCTGGAGGCGGTCCTGCGCCAGCAGGGCGGGCGCATCGCGATCATGTCCGACGAGGGTGGTCCCTTCGAACTCATGGGCGGCCGCTACTCGAACGGCGTCCCGAACATCGACATCTACCTGAAAGGTCACAGCGGCGGCCAGATCACGACCGACCGGATCGGGCGCGAGGGCGGGTCGATCCAGGAGCCCGCCGTCACCATCGGCCTGGCGATCCAGCCCGAAGTCATCTCCTCGCTGCGGGACAAGAAGGGCTTCCGCGGCCGAGGCCTCTTAGCCCGCTTCCTGTGGGCGATTCCCGAGAGCATCGTCGGGAGCCGCGCCCCCGATGCGCCGCCCGTGCCGATGGAGGTCAGCCAGGCCTACGAGGAGGCGGTGACCTCGCTTCTGCGGCGGCCCACCCTGAAGGACGAAACGGGGGAGATCCGTTCCCGGTTCATGGACTTCAGCCCGGCGGCCTACGACCTGCTCGTGGGGCTCAAGGCGACGAACGAGCCCAAGCTCGGCCTCGCGGGCGAATTCGAGAGCGTCGCTGACTGGGGGAACAAGGTCGCGGGCGAGACCATCCGCCTCGCCGGGCTTCTGCACCTGGCCGACCACGCCCTCGATCCCGATGCGGCCGCCCCCCTGGCCATCGGCGAGGGTCCGATGCGCCGGGCCCTGCGCATCAGCGACTTCCTCTGCACCCACGCCCAGATCGCCTTCGACATGATGGGGGCCGACCCGGTCGCCGGCCAGGCGCGGTACATCCTGGCGTGGATCCGGCGCACGGGCGCGTCGAGCTTCACCCTGCGCGATGCCTACCAGGCGCTACGGGCCGGGTTCAAGGCGCCCGCCGAGCTGGTCCCGCCCCTGGATCTGCTCGTCGAGCACGACGTGATCCGCTGCCGGCCGGAACCTCCACGCTCGCGACCCGGGCGTCCGCCCAGCCCGGTGTTCGACGTGAACCCCAGACTCCATACACACAATGCTCGGAATACACACAATTCGGTGCTCGGGGCCTCGGCGCGGAATTCTGTGAATTCTGTGCATGATTTCGGGGCCGCTGAACCGATTGCTGCTTCCGCCCGAAAGGACGATGACGATGCCTGAGAGACCCGACCTGACGTCCGGATTGCCCGGATCGCACGCCATCACCGAGGTCCGGATCCGCCTGGCCCCCGGCGGCGGCAGCGGCCTCGTCGCCTTCGCCTCCTGCTGTTATGGCGGGGTGCTTCTCAATGACATCGCCATCCGCAAGGATAGCGCGGGCCATCTGTTCTTGACCTATCCCAGAAAGCTCTCCGCCTCGGGTCGGCCGCATCCGCTCCATCACCCGATCGACCGGGAGACCGCTTCCGAGTTCGAGGCGGCGGTCATCGGGCAGGTCCAGAGACTTCTCGGGCCGGCGGAAGGGGCCGACGGGTCGTGACGGATCGGCGAGGGAATGACGACGGCAATTCCCGTCCCGGCCGCGGCTCGGCGAATGCCGTCGCGCACCCTCGCATCACGGTGGTCCAGAGCGCGGAGGAGGCAGATCCTGCGGCTCTCGACGATGTGCTCGAAATTCTCGTGAAGTGGGCCATCCGGGCGCACCAGGCCCGCTGCGCTGCCGCGGACGACGCCGTAAGTGGCGATGAGGGTCGCAGTTACGGCACCGGAAATTGACTTGATGTGTCCAGACCAATTGAGGCTTCATGTCGTTATGAACCCTAGACCTGACGGAACCATACCCGCGGCGATCTACCTGCGCCGGTCCACGGATCGCCAGGAGAAATCGCTCGGCGACCAACGGCGCGAGATTCTCCGCTACGCCTCCGAGCACGGCTTCGGCATCGTGGCCGAGTTCGTCGACGATGGCGTCTCGGGGACCTCGGGAGAGACCCGGCAAGGCTTCCTGTCCATGCTCGAAGAGGCCCAGTCGCCGAGGCGAGCGTGGCAGTTCGTCCTGGTCTGGGACATCAAGCGCTTCGGTCGCATGTCGAGCGACGAGGTCGGCTACTACCGCTGGCTCTTCAAGCAGGCCGGGGTCGAGATCATCTACACATCGGAGGGATTCACCGGCTCGAGCGCCGACAAATTCCTGCGGTTCTTCAAGCAGGAAGCCGCCCGGGACGAGTCGGCGACGCTCTCGAAGGCGGTCATCCGCGGGCTGGTTTCGCTGGCCGACCACGGCTGGTGGCCGGGGGGCATGGCGCCCTACGGTTATGACCTCGGCTACTTCGACCAGTCCGGCCGGCTCTTCCAGATCGTCCGCAATACGGACGAAGGCGACAAGCTGATCCTCGACGCGGAGGGAAACCCCGTCCGCCACGTTCGCCGCGGGCAGAAGGTGAAGGGATCCGACACCGAGCACGTGAGGCTTCTGCCCAGCCTTCCCGAGCGGGTCGAAGTGATCCGCCGGATCTTCGCCTGGTATGTGGGCGGTACCAACCTCGGCTTCAAGTCGATCGCGGACCGCCTGAACCGCGAGGGTGTGGTTTCCCCGAAGGGCAAAGGCTGGGCGATGTCATCCATCCGGGTGATCATCATGAACCCTGTGTACATCGGGCGCGTGGTCTGGAATCGGCGGCGGATGGGGAAATTCCACCGTGTCGCCGACCGGCGGGAGGTCGAGCGCGACGGCTGCGGGAAACGACGGCTGAAGTGGAACGACCCCAGGACTGGCTCATCTACGAGAATGCGCACGAGCCTCTGGTCGACCCTGATACCTTCGAGCAAGCCCGGCGCATCATGGGGGAACGCGGCGATCACAGGAAGGCGACCGGCTTCCTGACCGGCAAGGCCAAGGTTTCGCAGTATCTGCTGTCCGGCCTGATCAGCTGCGGCGCGTGTGGCGGATCGATGCACGGCCGTACTACCTGGAAAAACAAATGGCGGAAGGACGGCAGCCGCATCGGCACGGCGTACTACGTCTGCGGCGCCGCGATCGCCAAGGGCAAGTCGGTCTGCCAGCCCATCCAATTCCCGCAGCGGGTGTTCGACGACTTCGTGTTGGATCTCGTGGAGCAGAGGCTCGAGGTCTTGCTCGGCAAGAGAGGCCAGGCCACGCTGCGCGGGCTGATCGAGAAGCAACTCGCTCCGGCGACGCCCGACCACGGTCCGGAGATGCGGCGACTGAGGGGGCGCCTGGAGGAGCTCACGACGAAGATCGATTCGGTGATCGATCTGGCCGCTTCCGCCGCCGAACACCGCGGACTCATGAAGGACCGGCTCGGAAAGCTCTGCACCGAACGTCAGGGGATCGAAAGCCGCCTGCGCGAGCTCGAGCAGGCCCCGGCCAGTGCGCCGAACCCTGAGGTCCTCGTGGACGCCATCCTGGCGGGCCTCGCCGACGCGCGGCACCTCTTCGAGCATGGCACCGTGGAGGAGCGCAAGCGGGTCGTGCGGGCCTTCGTCGAGAAGCTCACGGTGGATGGCGTATCGGGCAGCGGCGAGCTGAGGGTAAAGAGAATCCCCGATGCTCAGGGCATCGGGGACTCTTTCAAAGTGGTAGCGGGGACAGGATTTGAACCTGTGACCTTTGGGTTATGAGCCCAACGAGCTACCAGACTGCTCCACCCCGCATCCAATTCGCATCGCGGGGGCGAATATAGGCAGGCCCGCGCGCGAAGTCAAGGCGACCGGTCGGGCTACCTGTCGCCCGGCTCGGACGCCGGCAACACGACCAGAACCGCCTCGCCCGGGCGCTTCATGCCCGCTTTTTCGCGGGCCAGGCGCTCGAGCGTCTCCGGATCGTCCTTGAGCGACTGCAGCTCCTGACGCAGTTCCGCATTCCGCTTGACCAGCCCGTCCACTTCGCCGCTCAGCTCGGCATCCTGCGAGCGCAGTCGCCGCAGCGCGGGTACGCCGCCGTCACCCAGCTGCACCAGCACCACGCCGGCCACGATCGTCGAGCCGGCGAGCCACAGGACGGCTCGAGGTGCCCACACGCGCCCGCGCCGGACGGTGCGGGCCGCGCCGCCGCCGGAAGAACCGGCGGGGCGCGCAAAACGGATCGGTCGGGGCATCCTTGCCACTTCCACGCTCCTTCGTCAGCGCGGACTCATCGTCAGCGCAGGTTGTAGAAACAGGCCATCCCGGGATAGAACGCCAGGTCGTCCAGTTCCTCTTCGATGCGCAGCAGCTGGTTGTACTTCTCGACGCGGTCGCTGCGGCACAGCGAACCGGTCTTGATCTGGCCCGCGTTCGTGGCCACCGCCAGGTCGGCGATCGTGTTGTCGGCCGTCTCGCCGCTGCGGTGGCTGATGACGTTCGTGAACCGCGCCCACTTGGCGATCTCGATGGTCTCGAGCGTTTCGGACAGCGAGCCGATCTGGTTCAGCTTGATCAGGATGCTGTTGGCGCAACCATCGGTGATCGCGCGACGCACGCGCTCCGGGTTGGTCACCAGCAGGTCGTCGCCGACGATCTGCACCCGGTTGCCCAACGCTTCGTACAGGCGGCCCCAGCCGTCCCAGTCGTTCTCGTCGAGGCCGTCCTCGATCGACATGATCGGGTAGCTGTCGACGAGCGTGCGGTAGTACTCGATCAGCCGGGCCGCTTCCCAGGGCTCGTTGCCCTCGGCCGCCAGGCGGTACTTGCCGTCCTTGCACAGGCCGCTCGAGGCCACGTCGAGCGCCAGCACGATGTCCTCGCCGGGCTTGTAGCCGGCCTTCTCGATGGCCTTGACCAGGTAGTCCAGCGCCTCGCGGTTGCTGCCGAGGTTGGGCGCGAAGCCGCCCTCGTCGCCCACCGAAGTGGCCAGGCCCTTCTCGGCCAGGATCTTCTTCAGCGCGTGGAACGTCTCGGCCCCGTACCGCAGCGCCTCGCGGAACGTGGGGGCGCCCACGGGCATGATCATGAATTCCTGGATGTCGACGTTGTTGTCGGCATGGGCGCCGCCGTTCAGCACGTTCATCATCGGCACCGGCAGGGTGTGCGCATGCACGCCGCCCAGGTACTGGTACAGGGGCAGGCCGACCGACGAGGCGGCGGCCTTCGCCACGGCGAGGCTCACGCCGAGGATCGCGTTGGCGCCGAGCTTGCCCTTGTTGGGCGTGCCGTCCATGTCGAGCAGCAGGCGGTCGATCTCGCGCTGCTCGGTGGCGTCCATCCCGACGAGCGCTTCTTCGAGGTCGTGCACGTTGCCCACGGCCGTCTCGACACCCTTGCCGCCGTAACGGCCCTTGTCGCCGTCGCGGAGTTCAAGGGCTTCGTGCTCGCCCGTCGACGCGCCGCTGGGCACGCCGGCACGGCCGACGCTGCCGTCCTCGAGAAACACATCGACCTCGACCGTCGGGTTGCCCCGCGAGTCAAGGATTTCCCGGGCCTGGATGAATTCGATCGCGCTCATGGAATCCCCCGTATGGGCTTGCTGCCGGCAGGATCGCCGCCGCCGGTTCCTTCCGGCAACGGTCGTACCGCCGGAGTCTAGGTTCCGTCTCCGGCACTGTCAACTGCGGGCCCTGCCGGTACCCATGGGTGCGGTTGCCCGGGAGGGGGCAGCGCCGCCTGCAACCGGGCAGGGGTTGACCCCCGGCGCCGGCACCGCCTATGTTCTGCGCTCGTGCCCGGACGGAAAGGTGCAGGGTGTTCGACCGCCATCAGGATCTCAAGACGATCCGTCGGTGCAAGCGCGGCGAGGAAGCCGCGTTCGCGGAGATCCTCGCCCGCTACCGGGGGCCGATCTACAACCTCTGCTACCGCATGTCACGCAGCCCGGAAGACGCCCGCGACCTGTCGCAGGAAGTGTTCATCAAGGTCTTCCGCCTGCTTGATCGTTTCGACGAGGAATACGCGTTCAGCAGCTGGCTTTTCCGCATCGCCACGAACCACTGCATCGACCATCTGCGCCGGAATCGCATGCGCTTCCTGTCGCTGGAGGGCATCGCCGGACCTGACGGCGAGGAATTCGAACTGCAATTGCCCGACGACGGGCCCGCCCCCGACACCGTGCTCGAGCGCAAGGAGGCGGTGCAGCGCCTGGAGGAGGTCATCGCCGACCTGCCGCCGCACTACCGGGCGATCACCCTCCTGCGCCACCAGCAACAGCTTTCGTACGACGAGATCGCTGAAGTGCTGCAGTTGCCCCTGGGCACGGTCAAGGCGCGGATCCACCGGGCCCGGGCCCAGATCCAGCAGATGCTCGAGGAGCGGTCCTACGATATCTGAGCCGGGCGGCTCGGCCGGCCCCCGGGGCGGGGCGAAAATAAGTCACGAATCCTTGAAACCCGGCCTGCCGCACCGCCGTAGATCCTTGCGGCGGGTGATCAAGTCAATGTCGGGGGATTCGACACCTGCCGGTTTGGGGCGGGAACGGGCGGGCTCCGGTCCGGCCGTTCCCCCCCACCACATGATTGCGCGCCGGGGCGGTTCCCGGGTACGATTGAGGGTACCGGGCCGCAGGCGCCGGAAGGAACCGGGAGAAGGACACCAGACATGGACGGCCATGACCAGCGGAACGAACGGGACCAGCGGAACGAACGGGCGGGACACGCATTGAACTGCCCGGACTGCCGCTTTGAACTGCAGGACTACCTGGACGGGACCCTCGAGAAGAAGCGGTCCCTGTCGGTGTTCCTGCATCTGCGCGACTGCGCCTCCTGCCGACTCGAGCATGAGGCGTTGAGCGTCGTTTTCACGCGCCTGGACGCCTTGCCTTCGCTGGAGGCACCCGCCGACTTCGATGCGGCGGTGCTGTCGTCGGTGCCTTTTGCCGCCTACCGGGCGATGGAGCCCTTGCGCCGCGAGCGCGTGCCCGTGTTCCTGGAAGAGCAGTTCCTGCCGGCCTGGCTGCGGTCGCGCGCCACGCGGGTGACCGGGCTGGTTGCCACCGCCGGGGCCGTGGGCGCCTTGGTGGCCGGTGCGGGAGCGGCGGGACAGGCGGGCGAGGCCTGGCTGCCGGCTGTGGCCCTGGCCGGGGCGATCCCTGAACTGGTGGTGCGACTGCAGGGCGTCGGCCGCCGGTTGGCCCTTCTGCGAAGGGCCGAGGGTTGACGATGTCGTTGCCGCGGCAGCCCCTGCCGGCCCCGTGCCGGCGCAGCGCCAACGGCGATGCCCTCGTCCTGTGCCTCATGTTCCTTCTCGTCCTCGCGGCAGGCTCCACGCCCGCCGGAGCGGTGACCGTGCGCGAGGTGCGCGAGGTGCGCCAGGCGCCCGCCGCCCCCGAGGCGCCGCGCAGCCCGGCCGCCGTGGCCGGGCGTGATTCCCTGCTGCAGGAGATCCGGCACTATCGTGAGGTCATCCGCGTCCTCAGTGACAGCCTTGCGCTCGACAAGTCGGGCGCCCGCCTTTCCGCGGAACACCGTGTCGTCATCGAACAGAACATCGGCGACATCACCCGCGTGATCGAGGGCATCGGCACCGAACTGCGCAAGCTCGAGTTCGAGGTCAAGGACAACCGCATCTCGCTGGTCGACGGCGCCGGCGACGGCATCATCATCGCCATCCCCGAGAATCTCGACGAGCGCGTGAGCCAGGGGCTCGAGGCGTTGACGCAGGCGATCCTCAAGGAGCTGCCCGATTCCGCGGGAACCGGTTCGGGGCATCGTCTGGACTGGAGCAGCTTCATTCCCGTTCCCGAACCTCCGGAGCCGCCGCGTCGCGTGATCAATGGAAACCTCGTGCGCGTCGGGCAGTCCCTGGTCGTGGCGGCGGACGAGGATGTGCGCGGCAACGTGGTCGTGGTCTTCGGGAACTGCGATGTCGCCGGCCGTGTCGAGGGCAACGTGGTGACTGTGGGTGGCGGCCTCAGCCTGCGTGACGAGGCCGAAGTCAGCGGTTCGGTCGTGGCCGTTGGCGGGCGTCTGGCCGCTGATGCGGGCGCCGAGACCGGTGACACCGTGGCGCTGGACTGGCTCGACGGCGGCGCCGGTGCAGGGCTCTCTCGCCTGCTGGAACATCGCGTGCTGTCGTTCGTGGTCACCCAGGGCCTGTTCTTCCTGACGCTGCTGGCCGCGCTGGTGGCCGTGGCGGCCAGTCCCGGGCGCGCCTGGCCACCGTATTGGCCAGGCTGCGCGCCGAGCCGATGCGCGTCTTCGGCGCGGGTGCCTTGCTGGTTCTGGTGGCGCCCCTGGCCCTGGCGGTGCTGACGGCGCTGCTGGTCATCACCGTCATCGGCGTGCCGGTGGCGCTCCTCCTGGCGTTGGGCGTCGCGGCGGTGGTTGTGCTCAGCCTGTCGGCGACGGGCGTCGTCGTCGGCGAGCGTGTCGGCGCGCGTGGACGCCCGGCCGCGCTGGCCGTGGCCCTTGGCCTGATCGTCCTGCATCTGCCGTCGTTCCTGGGTTCGCTGTTGAACCTGCTGGGCGGGCCCTGGGCCGGGGTCGTTTCCCTTCTGGTGATCGGACTGCTGATCAAGGCCGCTGCCCTGGCCTTCGGCCTCGGCGCCCTCGTGCTGACCCGCCTCGGTACCCGGGGCTCTCCCGCCTGAGTCGCTGACGATTCCGGGGCTGTGGATTCCGGCCCCAGGCTGCGCGTTTTTCCCCGGTCTTTTGCGTAATTTCCCCACTTCGCGTTGCCGTCGCCCCATCCCGGCCTCACGGCCCGGCCTGGGCGCGCTCGCGTCCTGACATTTCTCCCATCCTTACCTGATACAGGACAACAGGTTGCGCCCATGGCGGCGTTGAGCCGTTGCCGCCGTCCGGCCATCCTGTCGCCGGCAGTCCGCGGGGAACAAAAGCTGCGGTATTTCGAGCAGAGGCGAGGAAAGTGGCGGCGGATTCCCCGGCCGGCCCGCAAATGGACGATCGCGGCGCAAAGGACCCCATGATGGCCCGCAGCGGACTGAAGACCGGCTTCGCGATGACGTTTGCGGCGCTGGGATTGCTGGCCGCGGCGACGGCGCAGGCGGCCCGCACCGAGACGTTCGCCAACGGGATCCGCGCGACCTTCCATGATGCCTCGGAAGTCTCGGCCATGTGCGTGGGCAAGGCCGACGGCAGCCGCGAGTTCAGCCACCCGCTGGCGGGCACGGTCGCCCTCGACGCGGCGACCCGCACCCTGTACCCGTTCGACGTCACGGTCGTCACCAATGCCCTGGCCGACATGACGGGATTCAGCACCGACGTCGAAGTCGAGGTCTTCATCCTCGACGGCATTCCTTTATCGACGGCCAGCCGGGCCGCTGGGACGCCTACGCGGCCCTGCGCGGGCTGGACCTCGCCGCCGCCGGCCCCGAAGCCTCGCATGCCTTCCGTGCCCGCGAGATCCTGGCCGAGGACCTGCGCTACCTGTTCGGCGGCGTGCTGGCGACCCGCGGCATCGGCCTGGAGAACCACACGCTGACGACGCCCGACCGCATCGAAGGGCTGCGCGAACTGCTGGCCGGCTACCTGACCGGCGTGGAGCCTGTCGGCGTGGCGAGCAGCCAGGCCTTCCCGAACCCCCTGCAACCCGCGCACGACGATCGAGATGACCCTGCCCGCGGGTTCTGCCGAAGTCGACGGCGCCGAGATCGCGATCTACGACATCCGCGGCCAGCTGGTGCGCAAGCTGCAGGGCGGTGCCTCGGCGAACGGCAGGGTGGCTGTCACCTGGGACGGCGCGGACGACTCCGGCCGGCTGGTGCCCTCGGGCCGCTACCTCTACGCGGTGCGCGCCGCGGCCGTCACTTCGCGCGGCTCGGTCACGCTGGTTCGCTGACGAAGAGTTCGCTGATGAAGAACCCGGCGCGGGCCGCGCGGCCCCGCCGACCGGAAGAAGGGTGCGTCGCCGGGAAGGTCCTTGCGAGGCGAAGGAACGGACGAAGGGAAAGGCTGACATGTCGAAGCGGACCTGCACGACGGCGGCGATGATCTGCGGACTGGCCGCAATGGCGGTTCTTGCCGGATGCGGCGGCGATTCGCCGGCGCCCGTGGCGCCGACGCCCGAGGCCACGATCAAGCAATTGACGGCGACCGACGCGGTCTATGAAGCCAACCCGATCTACGCACCCGACGGTTCGGCCATCCTTTTCGAGTCCGATGCCACCGGCAACCGCGAGATCTGGCTGCTGCCGACCAACGGCGCGGCCGCCCTTCAGTTGACCGACAACGCGGGGGAGGACACGGCACCCTTCTGGCTGCCCGACGGCAGCGGGTTCGTGTTCGAATCCACGCGCAGCGGCACGAAGTCCATCTGGCGCCTGGATCTCGCGCCTGCGGGCAGCGCGCCCGTGCAGATCACCGACGACGCGGGCGATGACGGCAGCCCGGCCGTGTCGCCGGACGGCACGCTGGTGGTCTACGAGTCGAACCGCGGCGGGAACGGCCAGGACCTGTGGCTGTCGCCGGTGGGTGGCGGCACGGCAGTGCGCCTGACGGTCAGCGTCGGCGGCAGCTATGACCGCACGGCCGACTGGTCTCCCGACGGCAACACGATCGTCTTCGAGTCGAACCGCAAGGACGGCATGTCGGCCCTGTTTACCGTGCCGGCGAAGGGCGGTGCCTTCACGCAGCTGACGCCGCTGGCCGGCTACGAAGGTCACCCGGCGTGGTCTCCTGACGGTCGCCGCGTGGCGTTCGAAAGCGGGCAGTCCGGCACCATGGAAGTCTGGTGCATCGACGTCGACGGCAAGAACCCGCGTCAGCTGACGAGCGACGGCGGCTACTGGCCGCGGTGGAGCCCGAACGGTCGCAAGCTGGTGTACTGCAACTGGGGCGCGCTGGCGCCAAACCTTTGGGAGATCACGATCCAGTAGGGGTCGTGGGCGGCTGCGGGCCGCAATGGGGGGCGGAGTTGGGGGCGCGGAGTTGGCATCCCCGACGGGGCTCGAACCCGTGTTGCCGCCGTGAAAGGGCGGTGTCCTAACCACTAGACGACGGGGACGCCTGATTCCGGAACCGCGTAAACTACCCTATCGCTCCCGAGATGTCAAACGAGGCCCCGGAACCGGCAAGGTTCCGGGGCCCCGTTGTTGACGGCGGCCGTTCAGCGGGCAGCGGCCTCGACAAAGAGCAAGGCACTCGTGCGCGCCACGCCAGAAGTTCTCCAGGTGGAACTTCTCGTTGGGGAATGGGCGTTGTCGGTCGACAGGCCGTAGCCCAGGAGCAGCACCGGCGCCTTCAGGCAGGCCTGGAAGGTGCCCACGATGGGGATGCTGCCACCTTCGCGGATGAAGACCGGGTGCGCCCCGAAGCCGGCTTCCAAGGCGCGGATGCCGGCCTGCATCATCGGCGAATCGCGCGGCACCAGCACCGGGTTCGCGTTGTGCAGGTTCTCCACCTCGACGGTGACGCCGGGCGGCGCCAGTTGACGCACCCAGTCGGCGAATGCCGCCGCGATCTTCGGCGGGTCCTGGTTCGGGACCAGGCGCATGGAGACCTTGGCCATGGCGTGCGCCGGGATGATGGTCTTGGCGCCCTGTCCGCCGTAGCCGCTGGTGATGCCGTTGACGTCGCAGGTGGGGCGGGCCCACATGCGTTCCAGCGTTGTGTAGCCCTCCTCGCCGGCGGGACCCGGAGCACCGGTCTCGTCGCGCAGCACATCGTCGGTGTAACCCAGCGAAGCGAAGGACCGACGCTCTTCGGCGTCGAGGTCGAGCACGGCGTCGTAGAAGCCGGGCACGGTGCAGCGCCCCTGGGCGTCCTTCAGCCCGGCGATGATCTGGGCCAGGGCATTGGCCGGGTTCTGCACGGTGCCGCCGTAACTGCCCGAGTGCAGGTCGCGTGACGGGCCCTTCACGCGGATCTCCATGTAGGCCAGCCCCTTCAGGCTGTAGCAGATGCCGGGCGTGGTCTCGTTGTACAGCGCCGTGTCGGAGATGATCACCGCGCGTCACAGGCGAGCTTGGCTGCGTTGGCCTCCGTGTAGCGGTAGATGTGGTGGCCGCCGCATTCCTCCTCGCCCTCGATGATGAACTTCAGGTTGACCGGCAGCTCCGTGCCCGTGCGCACATAGGCTTCAAGCGCCTTGAAATGCGCGTAGAACTGGCCCTTGTCGTCCGTGGAGCCGCGGGCATAGATGATCCCGTTCTCGATCCTGGGCTCGAACGGCGGCGTCTGCCACAGGTCGAGCGGGTCGACCGGCTGCACATCGTAGTGTCCGTACAGGAGCAGCGTGGGACGGTCGGGCAGGGGCTCTGTGCGCGCGAAGACCAGCGGGTGGCCATCGCCTTCGACGATCTCGACTTCCAGGCCGAGTTCGCGCAGTTCGCCCGCGCAGAACTCGGCTGCGCGGCGGATATCGGGCGCGTGATCCGACTGCGAACTGATGCTGGGGATGCGCAACAGGTCACACAGCTGGTCGACGTGCTTCTGCTGATGCGCCTGCAGGTAGGCGAGCACCTCGTCGAGGGCCATGGCGTTCTCCTGGTCCGGATGTGGCGCGCGGCGGGGTCTGGCGCGCCTTGGTTCAGCGGTTCGTACGCCGCCAAACTACCCTGACACGCCGGGGTGTCGAGGCGATTGTGACCGGGTCGGCTGGCTACGTCCCGTCGCCGGCGCCTGATTTCGAGGCTGTCCGCCGCCTCCGGTCCGCCCGTGGCCGTCATCGCCCGCGGGCGATCGCACCGGTCGCCGCGCGGCGCTGGCGGCGTCATCCTCACGTCCCACAGTCCAGGGGAGGAACCCACATGGCTGAAATGATCATCAGCAAGACGAAGACGAAGGAAGCCGTCAAGGAGTGCAACGTGTCCGGCGAATTCTACGACGCCCTGGACGCCAAGGTGCGCGAGTTGATCGTGGCCGCCGAGAAGCGCGCCCTCGAGAACGGTCGCAAGACCGTTCGCCCCTGCGACCTGTAGTCGCGGGCGGAGCCGGTCGCGCTGCGGCGCGGGCCAGCGATCCGACTGAAGATTGAGGCGAGACATCGCTGCGAACGGGGGCCTGCAAGGGTCCCCGTTCCGCTTTGGGGGACACCCGTGCCCGGGCTGTCACTTCCAGGCGACGGTGCGGCCGCGCGACGCCGCACTGGTTCGGCAGTCCGATCGCCGGGCCGTCGCCGTGGAGATGGCACCGGGCAGCGGCGTTACCGCTGCCGATGCTGCTTCCGGTTCCGATGCGCGACATGGTCGGCGTGCTCCATGCGGACGCTGTCCGCAGCAGCAGGGAGGCGGCATGCCGGTACGGGTCAGGACGGGCGCGCTGGCGGGCATCGCGGGATTGCCGGTCAGCGTCGAGGTGGTCATCAATCGCGGGTTGCCCGGCTACCATCTGGTGGGGCTGCCGGGAACCGAGGTGCGCGAGAGCCGGGAGCGCGTACTCTCGGCTCTGCGTCACGGCGGTGTACGCGTGCCTCCTGGTCGCATCACGGTGAATCTGGCGCCGGCGGGTGTGCGCAAGAGCGGGGCTTCGTTCGACCTGGCGATCGCGCTGGGCATTGCCGCCGCAGTCGAGGGCTGGTCGGTCGAAGGCGCGGTGGCAGCGCGCCTGCGGTGTGTCTTCCTGGGGGAACTCTGGCTGTTCGGCGAGGGGAGGCCCGTGCGCGGGCTGCTCCCGGTCCTGCTGGATGTGGCGGGACGCGGGCGGCGCACGGCCATCGTCCCGGCGATGCAGCTCCGGGAAGCGGAACTCGTGCCCGGTCTGCAGGTGGTGGCGGCGCGGGACCTGGCGGAAGTCCTGGACTGGTGTCGACGCGGCTGCGAGCCGGAACGTCCGGAGCCTTCCTGCCGGCAGGAACCTCGCGACGGTGCCGTAGCGCCGGTGTCCGGCAGCGTCGCCGCAGGTGAAGGGGGACAGGCCGTTGCGGCCGCCGTCGCGGCCTGCGCCGAACTGGCTCGCCTGACGGGGCAGGAGCTGGCACGCAAAGCCGCGGTGGTGGCTGCCACCGGGCGTCACAACCTGCTGCTGGTGGGGCCGCCGGGCGCCGGCAAGACGCGGTTGGCGCGCCTGCTTGCCGACCTGCAGCCACCCCTGGAACCCGCAGAGGCGCTGACGGTGACCCGTATCCACAGCGCCGCCGGGCTGCTTGCCATGTCGGCCCTGGCGGGCCGCCGGCCATGCCGCGGCGCCCACCATACGGTCACCCAGGCCGGGCTGCTGGGCGGCGGGCCGGGCCTGCGCCCGGGTGAAGTGACGCTGGCCCACGGCGGCCTGCTGTTTCTCGACGAACTGGCGGAATTCCAACCCGCCGTTCTCGATGTGCTGCGCCAGCCGCTGCAGGAAGGCCATGTCACGGTGTCGCGTGGCACCGGCCACCGACGCTTCCCGGCAGCGTTCCAGCTGGTGGCAGCCAGCAATCCCTGCCGCTGCGGTTACCACGGCAGCAGCGTGCGGACCTGCCGTTGCCCGCCGCGTGAACGGACACGCTACCTGGGCCGGCTCTCGGGACCACTGCTCGATCGCATCGACATCTTCGCGGAGATGTCGGTGTGGCGCGGGTCCTTCAGCGCACCGGCGCCTGTGCCTGTCGGAGCCGGATGGCGTGAAATGCCCACCTGGGAAGTCATGACCGAAGCACGCAGGCGCCTTGTGGCCTGGTCGCGCGAGGCAGGTGCGCCTCAGGCCTGCGGGGAACGGCGACTTCATGGACGAGGCGCGCCGGGCGCTCGGGCTGTCACTTCGCGCCGTGGTCCGCTGCCAGGCCGTGGCGGCCACGGTGGCTGCCCTCGACGCGGCGGTCGTCGTGGAGGAATCGCACCTGCGGGAGGCGCTCGAGTTCAGGCGGGAATTGCTGATCGACCCGGCGGGATGACGCCGACGACGGTCTTCGCGTCAAAAGAGAGCGGGCGACCCAAGGGCCGCCCGCTGCCTCGATCCGTGGGAGCGCGCCGGCGCGCGGCGATCTAGAACGAGCCCTGGAATCCCAGCGACCAGACCAGATAGCTGATGTCCTCGGACGCGAAGGAGGTGATCTGGCGCTCGTCGAAGGCGCCACCTTCCAGCACCGGGTATTCCACGAGCGGCACCAGCGTGGTGCCCTCGTCGGTCTCGGAAGTACTCCGCGGGCTTGAACTCGATCGAGTTCATGTGGTACGTGGCCTCGAGGCGGATGCTGACGTTGCGCTCGGCCAGCAGACGCAGGCCACCGCCGAACGCGATGTCGTTCGAACCGGCGGCGCCCGCCGTGAAGTCGGAGTTCATGTCGTACCAGATCTTGCCAACCTGGCCCGTCAGGTACGGATGCCAGCGACCGCCGCCGTCGCCCGAGAAATTGAAGGGATAGATCAGCGCGTCCACGCCGGTCTGCAGCGTGATGAGCGAACGTGCCTCGGCATCGAAGTCGCCCAGCGGGGGATCTTCGTCGGGCACGGCGCCTGCTTCGTTCTTCCGCACGCGGCGATTCTCGATCGTCGACGAGTACTCCGAAATCGACAGGCCGGCGAAGCCCTCGAGCGTCAGCCAGGGCTTCAGGTTGTAGCCCAACCGAATGACCGGATTGAACGCAGTCTGGCCCTTGATCTTGACATCGCGCCCCAGTACGTCGACTCGGTCGTGTACTTGTAGATCATCTGCTCATGCTCAAGCAGCGTACTGGAAAGATTCATGAAACCGAGGGACATGCTCAGCTCAACTGTGCCGGGGCGGATACCGGGCACCCAGACCTCCTGCTCCTCGTCCTCGACATCGAGGTCCTGGGCAGCGTTGGCCGATTCGTGCTGCAGCTTGAAAGTCTTGAGCGGGCGCGCCGTCGGCGCAGCCTCGGGGACAGGTGTCGGCGCCTGTGCGTCGGCAGCCGGCGCCAGCGTGGCGCCGAGGGCCAGGATGCAAAGGGCCATCAGAATACTCTTCACCGACATGCAGGCTCCTGTGCGGGTCGTTGCCCGGGGACCGGCGGGGCAGGCAATCATGACGCCGCATCAATTTCAGGTGCGGGGCCGAAGGTGTCAACCCCTAACGGCCCGGGATTGTCCGCCGGGCGGGTTGTCCTTATACTGCACACGTTCCCTCCCCGAGGAAAGTGCAGCGACCATGCAGGCCGATCCCGCTCCCCAGATTCCTTCGTCTTTCGGGGTCCGCGGCCTCCCCGCGTACCCCTGGGCGCGCCTCCTGGCGACCGTGGTCGCGCTGGCCTGGCTGGCGTTCGTTATGCCGGCGGGCGCGGTGGTCACCTTCCGGGCCCGATCACGGCCGCCTTGTCGCAGCCGTGCCTGTCGGTGCTTGCGATTCGGATGCCCGGCGAGACGACCGATGACCTGGTGGTCGGCATGGCCGGCGGCAACCTGGCCCTGGCGCGCTTTTCCCCCGTCAGCAACGCGCTGGCGATCCGGCAGCTTCTGTTTCTCGGCGGCAGCCTGGTGCAGGTACTCCCCTGGGAGGGGCGTCCCCTGGCCGATCGCGGGATCGTTGTCGCCGCCCGCGACCCCGACTGTGTGTACTTCCTGAGGCTTGCCGACAGCTATCCCTATCTGCAACTCGAGCAGACCGTCGAGCTCGATGAGGACCCCGGCACGCTGGCCTGGTTCGGCAACATTGCCGGTGGCGAGGGTCAGCTTGCGGTCTCGCTGCCCGGAATGGACGCCATCGCCCAGCTGGCAGACGATGACGGCTGGCGGGTGCGGCGGACGATCACCGTGGGCGATGACCCGTATTCCCTGGCTGCAGCCGATCTCGATGGCGACGGCCGGCCGGAGGTGGTGGCGGCGCAGCGTGGCCTCCTGTCGGGCAATCTGGCGGTGCTGACCGCCGCCGTGGATGGTCAGGTCACGGTGCGCGTCGTCGAGGCTCCGGGATTGGCGGCCGGCTTCGTCTGTGCCTTGGACGGTGATGGCGACGGGATCGCCGAACTGGCGGTCGCCGATCGCCAGGCGCCGCGCCTGGGCCTGCTCCGGGTTGCCGGCGAGGGATTCGTGTCGGATGTAGAGATCAACCTGACCATGCCGGCACGTCAGCTGACGATGTGGACGCTGGCCGGCGGTCAGCCTGCCCTGTTGGCCAGCGACGTTGAGCGCGGCGCCGCCGAATTTGCCAGCCGCACGGCCGACGGCTGGGTCCGCCACGCGACCTATTATCCCGGCTGCCTCCCGGTGGCGCTGGCCGTGGGTGAGTTCAACGGGGACGGACAGCCCGATGTGACGGCGGCAGCCTCCGGCGGTTCGTACCTGGCCTGGATGATGGCCCGGCCCGGGCCCGAGCCCGGGTTCTGGGGCCTGCCTGCGTTGACCCTCAGTTCCCTGCCCGGCGACCAGACCCAGGGTGATTTCAACGGCGACGGCCGGATCGACGTCATGGTGGCTTCGGCGCTCGAGCCTCGCCTGAGCCTGTTCGCTGCCCTCGAAGACGGCGGCATGTCGACAGTCTCCACCGAGTACGAACTGGGCTTCACGCCGGGGAAGCTGGAGGCGATTGAACTCGACGGTGACGCGGTGTCCGAACTTGCGGTTCTCGATGTCATTGCCGGGCAGGTTGTGCTGTTCGACGCAGTGGCCGGCGGCGTTCTCGCGGAGACGCAGCGGATCGATGTCGGTTCCTATCCTGCGTTCCTGACGTCAGGCGACATCGATGCGGACGGTTCCGTCGATCTGCTCGCCCTGCCGTCGGACGGCGCGCGCGTGCAGTTGCTGTTCGGCGAGCCGGGCGGTGGATTCCAGCCGGCGGTGACGCTGACCTACGAGATCGCCACGACGCGCGCTGTTCTGTTCGACCTCAACGGCGACGGGCGCCTGGATGTCGCCGGCGTGGATGGCGCCAGTCGCCTGTGGTGGCGCGTCAATCTCGGCGGCCGCGATTTCGGTCCGGGACAATGGCTGCATGCCGGCAACGGCGCTTCGCTGATCGAGACGGGTGACCTCGACGGCGACCAGGATCATGACCTGGTCGTCGGTTGTCGCCTGGACGAGTCCCTGGTCTCTTACGAGAACAACGGCACGGGGGGACTGGTGCGGCGAACGGGCTCTCATGTCCTGGACGGTCGTCCGTCGGCCCTGCGTATCGCCGACCTCGACGAGGACGGCCGTGGCGATGTCGTGGTTGCGCTCGCCGACAGGGGTCGATTCGAAGTCTACCTGAGCATCGTGCCCTGGAACCACCTGTACTCCCTGTCGGTGCGGGCGACGCCGGAAGTGCAGGATTTCGTGATCATCGACGCCAACGCCGACGGCGCTTTCGACCTGCTGGCGCTCGACAGCGCCCTGCGAATGGGAATCACCCACCTGAACATCGACCCGAGCAGCGTGGCCCTCGAGCCGCGGGCCCTGGAAGCCGGCTGCTCCGCCGAGGGCGGACTATCGGTGCGGCTCGAGCCAGGCTTCGAGGGGCCCTGGCGCCTCGAGGCCAGGCTGTCCGGCGGGTGGCGGCTGCTCGCGGAAGCGGGAGGGGCGGCGGCGGGTCGGCTCGACCAGGAGGGCGGGGTCTGGCTGCTCTCGCTGACGGCCGGCGAACTGGAACAGTGGGGGCGGCCGTCGGCGCTGCGCCTGGTCATCGATCTCTGCGAAGGTCGTTCCGAGTCGAGGCTGGCGTCGCTCGACGGTGATTGCGCCGCAGGGGACCTCGCAGCCGGGACGGCCTGGCTGGCCGGGCCCTGGCCGAACCCCGGCAATCCTGTCATCCGCGCGAGCTTCCGGCTGGACAGGGACGGCTGGACGCGTGTGTCCGTTCATGACCTGTCGGGGCGACGCGTGGCGGTGCTGGCGGATGCCGTGCTGCCGGCCGGGGACCACGAGGTCGTGTGGGACGGCAGCGGTGTCGGCGGCGATGCCGCGGCGGGCACCTACCTGCTGAGCGTGGAGACGGCCGGCGGCCGCATGTCGCGCAAGCTGGCGCTGCTCAAATGAGGCGGCCGCCCGGCGCGTCGGGGTCGAGGTAGCGCACTTCCTCCTGCAGCGTGATGGCGAATCTCTCGCGCACCGCCTCCTTCATGCGTGCGGCGAGTCGCCGTACGTCGTCGCTGGTCGCCTGCCCGAGGTTGACGATGATGTTGGCGTGGCGCGGGAACACGGCTGCATCCCCTTCGCGCATCGACTTGGCCCCGACCTGCTCCAGCAGCGCACCGGCCGCCTGGCGACGGCCGCCGGGCTCGGACGGCTCCAGGTTCCGGAACCAGCTGCCGGCGCTCGGTTCGCGTACCGGGTGCTTGGCCTGCCGATCGGCCAGGTGATCCCGGCGTTCGGCGCTGGCCGCCGCCAGGTCGTCCCGCCGCAGCTCGAGGACGGCTTCGAGCACGAGGGCGCCGGCGTCGCGCAGGGCCGTGCCCCGGTAGCGGAATCCGCAGGCGCCGGGGGCCAGGGGCGCCACCTCGCCGTCCCTCGTGAGCACCGTCACCTGCCGAACGAACTCGCCGATCTCATGGCCATAGCAGCCGGCATTGCCGGCCAGGGCGCCGCCCAGGGTGCCCGGTATGCCCGAGGCGAATTCGAGCCCGGTCAGGCCTGACGCCAACGTGTGCGCGACCAGCGCGTCGAGGTCGAGACCGGCTGCCGCGGTGACCGTGGTGCCGTCCAGCGCGCACGAGCGGCCCTCGATGCGCAACAGGACGCCGCCGAAGCCCCGGTCGTCGGCAAGCACGTTGCTGCCCCCGCCGAGCACGAACCAGGGCAGGCCGGATGCCGCTGCCGCGGACTGGAACCCGAGCGCCTGTTCCGGGGTATGCACCGGGCAGACCAGTGCCGCCGGTCCCCCCACCCGCAGGGTCGTCAGCTCGCGCAGGGGCACACCCTGCCGGACGCTTGCGCGCAAGTCGGGCGGCAGCAGTTTCAGGAAGCGGTCCTCGACACTCATGGCCAGCCTTTCGCGGCCGGGAACGGCCCCGGTTGCGCGCCCACGATCAGGCAGGGGGCGCGGCACGTCAACCCGTGTTGGCAATGCCGCCTGCTTGCCGTAACATTTCGCCTTCCGCGGGCGGACAGGCCGTCCCGCCGGGCTCAGGGAGCTTTTTCGGTGACTTCGACGGCAGCGCCGCGCAGCATGGATGCCTTCTCCGGGCGCGGGTCCGGCGAGCGGCGCGTCCTGTTGGCTGCCTTCATCGCCTCGCTGGTTCTGCACCTGGCGGGCGTTCTCGTCCTGAAGCGGGTGCCGGTCGACCTGAGCAGCCCGCGCCGGGAACCGGCCGAATCGTCGGTGGAGATCGCGCTCGAGCCTGACAAGCCCGCCGCCGAGGCGGTAACGGAGGCCGAGACCGAGGCCGAGCGCCAGGAACGGGAGCGCGAGCGCATCTTCACCTCGATCCCCGAACGCCTGGCCAGCGACACGCCGCCCGAAGACGACCCGAGCCAGCCCCAGTACCTGGCCATGTACCATTCGCTGGCGGCCAACCCGACGCTGGGGGCCGACGCGCTGCAACCGTCGGCGCCACGCGCGGCCGAATCGCCGCAGGTGGCCCTGCAGCGCGAAGACCTCGAGAATGCCGCCGGCGTGAACCTGGCCGCGCAGGCCGCCGAACAGCCGGAGCGGCCGCGCGAGCAGATGACGCCCGCGGAAGCTGCCGAGGCGGCGCGGCGCGAACGGGCAGAGCGGGCCCAGGAACTCAAGCGCAGCCAGTCGCTCGCCGCCGACGAACGCGGGGCGCTGCCGGTGCCGCGTGACGAGGAAACCCAGGCGGCGCCTGCCCGCGAAGAGCGGCCCGAGGCCGCTGCGACGCCGATGCAGGATTGGTGGGGGACAACGGCGCCGTCGGTGCTTCGCCGGGCCGATCGCGGGGCGCCGGGGGACCGGGGCATCGACTACGACCAGGACGCCAGCGGGCCGCAGACCAGCGGCGTGGCGCGTGTGGGCGATTTCAGCCTCAACACCTGGGAATGGAACTACGCGCCCTGGATGCAGGCGTTCGGCAACACGCTGATGCGCAACTGGGTGGTGCCCGAGGGGCGCAAGCTGGGCCTGATCTGGGGAAAGACCGTCATGCGGGTGATCGTCGAGAAGAACGGGCAGGTGAGCCTGGCGGAGATCGTCGAGACGGACGGGCACTCGTCGCTGCACAATGCGTCGCGCGCGGCCCTGTTGTCGTCGTCGCCGTTCGCCCCGCTGCCTTCGCACTTCCCGTTGGCTCACCTTGAGATAAGGTTGACCATGTCTTATCCTGAGCCGCCGCGCTGATGCCGGCGTGCGGCGCGGCCCCGACCGCGCCGTCCCGAAAGGTTGCTATGGACATGTGGCAATGGATCGTGGCCGGGCGCACGATGATGATCCCGATCGGACTGGCGTCGCTGCTGGGCCTGGCGGTCATCATCGAACGGCTGGTCGTGCTCAGGCGCGGGCGCATCATCGTGCCCGAGATCGCGGCTGCCGTCGATACGCTCGACAGCGGGCGTGACCTGTCGGTGGCCTATGCGCTGTGCCAGGGAAGCCCGGGTCCGTTCGCCAACATCGTGAAGGCCGGGCTCGACCACGCCGACAACGACTGGACCGTGATCCGCGATGTCCTGCAGGAAGCGGGCCGTCGCGAAGCCACGCTGCTGACGAGGCGCCTGGGCGTGCTGGAGACGGTCGCGGCCGTTTCGCCGCTGCTCGGCCTGCTCGGAACGGTGCTGGGCATGATCCGCATCTTTGCCGCCGTCTCGAACGCCGGCATCGGCGACCCGGAAGCGCTGTCGGGCGGCATCAGCGAAGCCATGGTCACGACGGCGGCCGGGCTGTTCATCGGCATTCCGGCCCTGGTCGCCTACAACTGGCTCAACGCGCGGGCCGACCGGCTGATCTTCGAACTGGAGACGTACGCGTCGCGGCTGCTCGATTCACTGCGGCGGCGGCGCGAAGCGGCCGGCAGCGCGGCGGGCCGGGCGTGAACTTCCGTGAGCGGAAGCGGGGGCGCAGCCTCGTGCTGAACGTGACGTCGCTCATCGACGTCATGTTCCTGATGCTGATCTTCCTGCTGGTCACCTCGAGCTTCCGGTCTCAACCGGCGGTCACCGTGGTGCTGCCGCGGTCGGCGACGGCCGAGGAGGCCGTCGATACGCCATCCATCCTGTACCTGACCGTGGACGGCAGGGTATTCCTGAACGAGCGACTCGTGACCGAGGCGGAACTGCCGCCGCTGCTGACGCAGTTGAAGGCGGATACGGGCGAGGACCGCATGGTCCTGCGCGCCGACGCCGGCGCCCAGCACGGCAGCGTCGTCCGCCTGATCGACACCATTAAACAGAGCGGGTTCACCCGCATCAGTCTCTCGGCCCGCGCTGCGGGAGCCGAATGACGGGGCAGGAGGCCACGTGCAGGCAAACAGATCCGTGAAACGGCCCGCGACCGGCGTGTTGCTGCTGGCCGCTACCCTGGCGGCATGGCTGGGGGGCTGCACGAGCGACGTGCCGAACCAGGTCGGCGCCGGGCTGGTCGACGACTCGCTCGATGACGTCCTCATCGAGCTGCCGGTGCAGGTGACCGACTACGGCTCCGTGCAGGTGGAGGATGCCGCCATTCCGGTCCACCGCCAGCAGGTGCTCTACCTGGGCACGCGGAACGGGACGAGTTCGCGCATCCTTGCGAACTACGATTTTTCCGGAATCTTCACTGCCGACCATCCCGACACGATGTTCACGGCAGCGAAGATCAAGTCGGTGAAGCTGAGCTTGACGAAGCTGTCGCACTATGCGGGACAGCGCATCGAGATCAGTGACGCCGGCGATACGACGCGCACCGAGCGGGTTCTCTACTATCGGGTCCAGCAGCTCGAAGCGCCGTTCGACAGCACGGCGTACGTCGGCTATCCGGGCGTGATCCCTTCCTACAACGGTACCGTGCTCAACGAGGATGCCCTTGAGTCGAAGCCCGACACCGAGCCGCTGCTGCGCCTGTCGGAGACCGACTTCCTGGCCTGGCTGGCGGGCGAAGGCACGGTCGGCCTGGTGATCTCGCTCGGCGACGGCTCGGACGAGGACCTTCTCGGCTGCGCCTCGCGGGAGTTGCTGCGGTACGGCGAACTGGATGACGTCACCGTGGGCACGGTCGTGGCACCCAACCTGGTCGTCGAGTTCGAGGACATCTCGATCGTCAACTTCCTGTTGCCGCCGGTGGCCGACACCTCGACGTTCCATGAGGTGGCGGCCGTGCCTGCCGATGCGGCCGACGGTTTCGTCCTGCGCACCGGACTTCGCTCCTACCCGGCCTTCGATTTCGATTTCTCGACGCTGCCGGAAGACGTGCTTATCAATCGCGCCGTCCTGAAGCTGACCAACAACCGCAGCCTTTCCTTCGGCAACAGCGAGGCGATCGTCGTTTCCGAGATCGATTCGCTGAAGCTGGCTGCAGCTCCGGTGACGATGACGCCGGCCGAACTGGACGAGGCCACCTATGTCATCACCGGGCAGACGAGCCTGGAGCCCACCAGCCGGGTGCGTCACCTGTCGTTCGACGTGACTACGCTCGTGCAGCGCCTGGCCAACGACGTCTACACGAACCCGCGGGGGCTGGTGCTGACCGCCGGCGAGGACATTTTCCCGACCTACGACCTGACCACGGTGGATCCGGACTTCTACTTCACCGAGTTCCACTTCTTCGGGACGGCCGCTGCCGACAGCCTGCGACCGCGTCTCGAGATCACCTATAGTCGCCGCGATGAACGGCTGGGAGGCTCGCGATGAAGCGGACATCCACCTGGTTCGCGGTGACGCTGGCGGCAGTTTCCCTGCTGGCGATCGCGGCGACCGCGCAGACGCCGTTCGCGTTGCAAAGCGTGGGGCAGCGCCTGGCCGAGGGCGACGCGCGCATGCTCGGTCGCGGAGGCTGGGGCCTGACCGTGGCCGACAGCCTTCATCCCGGCTACAAGAACCTGGCCTCGACGGCGTGGGTCCGGCAGATGGGCCTGAGCCTGACCGGTTACGGCGAGACGGGCGGCCACGAATCGCCGGCCGGCACCCGGCGCACGTTCCGCACCTTCGTGCCGGATGTGCGCGTCGTGATGCCCGTGAAGAAGGGTGAGCTGGCGTTCACCGCGGGCTTCAAGATCGAACGCGGCACGAGCTGGCACACGCGCGTTGATTCGACGTTCTACGCCTGGGACGGATTCGGAGGCTCCGGAACGCTGGCGGACACGCTGACCGGCAACGTGCAGTTCGAGCGCGAGGGCTCGGTCTTCAAGGTGCCGCTGGGCGTGTCCTGGCGTGCCACGCCGATGCTGGCCGGCGCCGTCTCGCTCAACCTTGAGCGCGGCTCAATGCGCGAGACGATGGCCGACTACTTCAACACGCCGCTGTCGTCCGCCGGCGTGCCGACGTACCGATCGGTGATCGCCGTGGCGGAGGACCAGTTCACGGGCACCTCGCTCACGTTGGGGGCGTTGCTGACTCCGAAGGCCGACCTGCGACTGGGCGTGACCTGGACCGGCGAGCACACGGTTTCGGCAACCCGCAAGACCGAGGTCGGCGGCGTGGCCGAGCGCATCACGAACGAGTTCGAGATCACGCGGCCGGCCGAGCTGGCGGTGGGCGTGTCGGCCGGGCTGGGCGGGCGCTGGGAAGCGGGCGCCGACCTGCGCCGCCAGGACTGGACCCGGATGGTGGCGCCGGCCAATTGGCTGGCCCAGCCGGACTGGCAGGACGAACTGGTCGAGGAAGTGGAGTTCGGGTTCGGCCTGGAGCGCCGGCGGGCCAACGAGCGGCACGGCGGGTGGGCCAACCTCCCCGTGCGCGTGGGGGCAAGCTGGCATCGCTGGCCCTACCGTGTGGGCGGCCAGGAAGTCACCGAGCGCTCACTGAGCGTGGGCACGGGGTTCCCGCTGCGAGGCGACGGCGGCAACCTGGACGTGGCCCTGACCTACGGGCTGATCGGCGACAAAGGCGAGAACGGGCTGAGCTCCAGTTACCTTCGGCTCGCTGTTTCCGTGACGGGCCTCGAGGCCTGGTGGTAGACTGGGATCGGGCTGCCGGGTTGCCGGGTGCTTGATCCGGTGCCTGCCCTGCGGGACCCGGCCTGCTTGAGATGTTGTGACCTGCGACAGGAGAGCGTGAATGATGCGGCGGATGACCACGATGCGGATGGCGACGAGGATCCTGGCTCTGGCGCTGCTGGCCGGCAGCCTGGCGACGGCCACCGGTTGCAAGGACGGCAAGGAAGCGGGGCAGTCCAAGGACAAGGCGCCGGCCACCCCTCTGGAGCGCTTCGCCATGCGGATTACGAAGCTCGAAGGCACGGCGCTGGACGATACGCTGCGGCACCTGGCGGCGGGCGGGCCGCCGGAAGCGGCCTACGCCAGTTACCTGCTCGGTAACCGGTTCTACGTTGCGGCCGGGGACAGCGCCGTGGCCCGCGGCTGGAAGGATCCGGTCGTGGCTGCGCTGCTCGACAGCGCCGAGGGCCGGTTCATGGCCTCGATCGCCGCCGACAGCACGCTGCTGGAGCCGATGGTGAACCTGGGCTCGCTGTGGGACGACCGCGCGGAACAGACCGCGAACCAGGTCGAACGCGCCGAGCAGGTGGTGAAGGCCGAGTCGTACTACCGACTCGCGTTGCGCGTCGACCCGACGGACGAGAAGGCGCGCTGCAACCTGGGTTCGCTGTTCCTGCGCCAGCGCAAGCACTCGCAGGCGCTCGCCGAGTTCAACCAGGTCCTGGCCGCAAATCCCCAGAGTGCGCTGGCGCACTACAACCTGGCGATCATGTTCGCCGAGGCGAAAATCTACCGCGAGGCCATCACCGAGTGGGAACTTGCCGTGAAGTACGACCCGGAGGGCGACATCGGCGCGCGATCGGCGGAGAACATCAGGATCGTCACCGACCTGATGAACGCGCCCGAGCCGACGCTGGGACATTGAGCTTTCCGCTGCCTCTACCCGAACCCCTGCGCCGGGCCCTGCCCCCCGGCACAGGGGTTCTTCTCGGCTTGAGCGGCGGCGTCGACAGCGCTGTGGCGCTGGCCATGCTGCAGGCGCTCGGTTGTCGCGTCGAATGCGTCACTTTCCGGAATTTCTGCTATGCCGGCGACGAGGATGCGGTGACGGAGCAGTCGTGCTGCTCGCTCGAAGCCATCGATCAGGCCAGGCGACTGGCCTCGCTGCACGGTGCTCCCCACTGGGTGGGCGACCTCGTGGAACCTTTCCGGGAGCGGGTGATCTCGCCGTTCATCGAGGAATATGCCGCGGGTCGCACGCCCAATCCGTGCCTGGCCTGCAATTCCGGCGTCCGGTTCCCGGAACTGGTAAGGCTGGCGCGACGCCAGGGCTGTGAATTCGCCGCCACGGGACACTATGCGCGCATCGACCGCGACCTGCCGTCGCCGGGGCTGCGGCGCGGCCTCGATCCCAACAAGGACCAGTCGTATTTCCTGCATCGCCTCGAGCCTTCGCTGCTGCCGCAGCTGGTCTTTCCACTGGGCTGGTACGACAAGGGACAGGTGCGCGAGGCGGCGCGCGCGCTGGGCCTGCCCGTCGCCGAGCGTCGCGACAGCCAGGAGATCTGTTTCGTGCCGGACGACGACCGCAGCTTCCTGTTCGCCGCCCCGGATCAGGCAGGCGCGGTCGCGGCGGCGACACTGCCGGGGCCGATCGTCGACCGGCAGGGACGGGTCCTGGGCCGGCATCGCGGGCTGGCGCACTACACGGTGGGCCAGCGCAAGGGCCTGGGCGTGGCGGCGCCGGCACCGTTGTACGTGCTGGCGCTCGAAGCGGAAGGCAACCGGCTGGTGGTCGGCGTCCGCGACGAGTTGCTGGCCACGCGGCTCGTCGGCGACCGCTTCACCGCGCAGGCTTCGGGCTTCCCGGACAGCTGGCCCGCGGGCGCGACCGGCGAATGGGCCGACATGCAGCCGCTGGCCCAGCTCCGGCACCGGCATGCCGGCACACCGGTTGCGTCGTGGCGACGGGACGGCGATCGTCTGGAAGTGACGCTGGCGCAGCCGGTGTCAGGTGTGGCGCCGGGACAGGGCCTGGCGCTCTACGACGGGGATCGGGTGCTGGCAGGGGCTCGGCTGCGCGAGCCGGGCTGGGGCGGCGACACCGAAGCGTCGGGCGACGACGTGCCCCGCGTTCGCGATGAAAAGGACGCATGATGGCAAGCGGTGGCAGCAAGGCAGGGTCCGGTCGCGGCAGGCGCGTGATCATCGTGTTGTCGCTGCTGACAGCGTTCGGGTCCGTCGTCGCCTTCGTGGCGCCGCGACTGGTTCCGTCCGCTCGCGTGGCCGCGCGCGCCCAGGAGGCCCTGGCGGCTGCCACGGGGGCGGAGGTGACCGTCGGCTCGGCTTCGCTCACGCTGTTCGGCGGGCCGGGCCTGCGCCTGCGGGAAACCCGCCTCGTGTCGGCCGGCGGCAGCACGGCCAGGTTCGCCGAGCTGGAATTCTCACTGGCGGTGGCGCCGCTCCTGCGGCGCGAACTGGTGGTCGATCGCGTGGCCGCGCGCGGTCCCTCGGCGCGGGCGATGTGGCGCGGCCTTCCGGTGGACCTGGCGGATTTCGAGCTGGAAACGGGTCGCCTGCGGCTGCGCCTGCCCCGCGAGGGCGATACGGCCGCGATGGTGGCACCCGCTGCTGCGGAAGGCCCCTTGTCGCGACTCCCGGCCGGCCTCGCGGGTTCGTTCTCGCTGGAGGCGGCGCGGGTCGCGTGGTCGTCGTTCGCGCTGGAGACGCTGAATGCCGAAGGCAGCATCGAAGAGGGCCGGATCAGCTTCGAGAACCTCGACGCCGGTTGCGGCGGCGGCCGGTTGAAGGCCAGTGCCGTCATCACCCCGGTCGCTGGTGCCACGGGCGCCCTGACGGGCAACCTGGTGCTTGAAGCCGTGGACGCAGCCGCACTCCTGGGCGCCTGGGCGCCGGCGGTGGCTTCGCAGATGGACGTGAAGCTGACCGGCGATGCCGACGTCGGCATGCCGCTCGGCGGCGATGGGGGCCTGGACGCGCTCACGGCCGCGGCGCACCTGACGACGGGCGAAGGCCTGCTGCGGGCCGGGCCGTGGCTCGGCGACGTGGGACCGTACCTGGGCGACCGGCAGGACCTGGTCGATATCCGCATCGCGACGTCGCGACTGGCGGTGCGCCTGGAAGAAGGCCGTTGCCTGGTCGACACCCTTGTCATCACCGGCCCCGACACGGATTGGGACCTGGCAGGCGCGCTGGGGCTGGGCGGTGTGGCCGGGTCGACGACCGCCATGGACCTCGCGGTGCACATCAAGCTGCCGCCCGGGTTCACGCCGAACCTGGGTTCGATGTCGTTCTTTGCCGAGGCGATGCGCGACCGTGAACGTCGCATCAATCTCGACCTGCGGCTGACCGGCCCGGTGGATGGGCCGGACGTGACCCTGGACCTGGCTGCGATGTCGCGTCGCGCCAGGCGCTAGACCATCGCAAGCGGAGCCGGGGCAGGTACTTCGGGGCCCGCAAAAGGGCTCAGGGCGATCCTTGACAAACGGAAAGCCAAGTAGTACCGTGCCTTCCCGTTGCGAACGCGGCCCTGTCCGGCGTGCCGGCGGGTTTGCGAGGGCGGGAACGCCACTGCGTATCCATAGGCATCGGCCCTGCGCTTGGCACCGGCCCTGCGCCCCGATTTGGGAGGGCTAGTCCTAATTGGTAAGGCAGCGGTCTTGAAAACCGCCGGGTGAAAGCCCATGGGGGTTCGAATCCCTCGCCCTCCGCCAGGTTTCGGAGAGGTGACCGAGTGGCCGAAGGTGCACGCCTGCTAAGCGTGTGTAGGGTAACACTTACCGAGGGTTCGAATCCCTCCCTCTCCGCCACAGATTGATGGCGCGGCTTGTTTGATCGCGCGGCTTGACAGTTCTGGTGCGCCCATAGCTCAACTGGATAGAGCATCTGACTACGGATCAGAAGGTTGGGGGTTCGAATCCTCCTGGGCGTACCACCAAGACGATGAAGGGCGACCATCCGGTCGCCCTTCTCTTTTGCCGCAGGCAGCGGACGGCTTCGGCCTGACGGCGATCAGGTGTCCCGTGGTTGATCGTCCGTGGGCACTTATCGATGCGGCCGGGGTTACCTGCCGACTCTGTCGCGCGCCCCGGTTGTGTTACCGTGCGGGGAAGATTTCCGCTGTCTGTCGGCAGGGAGCACCGGCAGGGCCGCGCGTCCATGGGATGCGCGACAGGCCGGACAGGAAGGAACCGCCACGTGTCGTTATGGCTGACCCGCGCCGGAGCCCGGTGCATCGCAGGGCACCTGTTGCCGGCCGGGCTGGCAGGGATTCTGGCCCTGCCGGCATCTGCCGCGCCCCCGCCCATCCCCGTTTCCGAGATCACCATCGGCATGACCGGCTACGGACTGACCGTGTTTGCCGGCAGCCGCGTCGACACGTTCAGCGTGCGCGTGCTGGGCGTGCAGCCGAACGCGCGGGCGCAGGGATCCATCGTGCTGGTGGAGGTGGGGGGCCACGGCCTCGAGAAATCGAGCATCGCGCAGGGGATGAGCGGCAGCCCGGTCTACCTGGACGGGCGCTTTGCCGGCGCGGTTGCGTTCGGCTGGGAGGGTTCACTGTCGCCGATCGGCGGCGTGACGCCAGCTGCGGAGATGCTGGCGCTGCCAACTGATCCGTCGCCGGCCGCAGGGCCTCGCTACGGCGGCGACTGGGACCCGCGCGCGTTGCTCGGCGGGCACGAGAGTCAACTGGCGACGGCCCTGCTCGGAGCCGGCGCCGCCTCGCAGCCGACCGGAGTCAAGCCGGCGCTGGCGGGCGTGACGGGCTGGCCCGAGCCGCTCGAACTGGCGGCAACGCTTCTTGAACCGTTGACGCCGGGCGGCGGCGTCGGCGCGCCTGCCTGGCTGTGCCGGCCGGCGGGAATGGCGGTGGCGACAGCCGGCGGTGGCAACGTGCCGGCCGATGCCCCGCCCCGGCTGGTGCCGGGCGCAGCCTGTGCCGTGTCGCTGGTCGGCGGCGATGCGGATCTCGGCGCCATCGGCACCGTCACCTGGGTGGATGGCGACCGCGTCCTGATGATGGGCCATCCGCTGTTCCAGCGCGGCGCGGTGGACCTGCCCCTGGCTTCGGCGGACATCGTGACCATCCTTCCGAGCCGCCGCATCTCGTTCAAGATCGGATCGCCGGGGCCGGTGATCGGTGCGGTGCACCACGACCTGCGCGCGGGCCTGGCCGGTCGCATCGGCGCCGTGGCGCCGGTGATACCGGTGACCGTGAAACTGGAGGGCGCTGCGCCCGGCACGTTCCGGTTCACGGCGGCCGACGATGCGCAACTGACGCCGCTGCTCGTGTTCTGGTCGTTCTACAACGCGCTGCTGGCCGAAGGTGATGACGCGAGCCGTCAGACCTTCGACTGGCGGCTGGAGACGAACTGGCGCGAGAAGGCCGGTTCCGTCGCGCGGAAGCTGGACCTCGGTGGCGTCGCCGCCGGTCCGGGTGCGGCGGGCATGCTGGCCGGTGAGATCATGACGCCCCTGGCGCTGCTGCTCGACAATCCGTTCAGCGAGGTGGCGCTGGAGTCGGCCTCGTTCACCGTGAACGTCAAGCCGGGGCGCAGCGATGCCGTGGTCACCGCGCTGGGGCTGCCGCGGCGCCTGGCGGCGGGCACGACGGCGCTGCCGCTCACGGTGGAACTGCGCGATGCGGCGGGCGCGATGCAGCGACTTCCCGTGTCCGTGACGCTCCCGGCGTCGCTGCCCGCCGGTGCGTACCGCGTGGTCGCGGCCAGCGCCGCCGAGTTCTTCGCCTTCGAGGCGCAGCGTGCTCCCGAGCGCCTGCTCCCGACGCGCCTCGACGACCTGTGGGAACTGCTGGAAACGGCGCGGTCGGCCTCGACACTCGTGGTCGCGGTGTTCGCAGCCGATCGTCCGCTGCTCGTGGGCGGGCGCGAGCTCGCGGCCATGCCGCCGAGCGTGGAGCGCGCTCTCGGCGCCGGGAGGCAACCGGCCGACCAGGCGATGGCGAGCTACGCGGCGCGCCACGAACAAGCGACCGCGTGGACGCTGGGCGGACATGCCGTGCGCACGCTCGAGATCATGCCCGCTTCGCCGGCAGCCGGCGACGCGCGGCGGCCCTGAGGCAACCGGGATCCGGATCGCGTCGACTCGACGCCGGGAGACATCATCGTGGACCTGTTGAAGGCACAGACGAAGCGCGTGCGCCGCGGCAATGCGCCGGCAGCGGCAGTGGTGCTGGCTGCGGCAATGGCATTGACGGCCTCGATGCCGGCGGGAGCGGCAGGCCCGAAGTTCTGGGACTGGCCGGAGGGGCGTTCCTTCGACGAGGTGACGCTGAGCGGCGCCGGTCGCGACACGCTCGGCGGGTTGGAGGCCGGACCCATCGTCACCGTGCACGCGCTCCCGGGACCGGAAGTGGTGTGGCGCCTGGCGGCCGACGGCCGGGGCGGGTGGTACCTGGGTACGGGACACGGTGGCGAGATCCATCACGTGGCGCCCGACGGGAAAATGCGCCTGGTGGCGCGACTGGAATCGACGGAAGTCTTCAGCCTGGCCGTGCTGCCGGGCGGTGACCTGCTGGCCGGCGGTGGTCCCGATGGCCGGCTGTTGCGCGTGACCGCGGGCGGCGACGTGACCGAGGTCGGGCGCATCGAGGGTGCCTACATCTGGGGCATGGCCGTGCAGGAGAAGGCCGGTGTGGCCTGGCTGGCCGTCGGATCGCCGGCCGCCGTCTACCGCTACGGGTGGCGCGACGGCAAGCTGGACAAGGTCGCGACCCTGTCGGCGCAGAACGCGATGGATGTCATGTTCGACAGTGAGCGTTCACGGCTGCTCGTGGCGACGCAGGGACCGGGCCTGGTCTACGCGCTCACCGACGGCGGCAAGTCCGTACGCCTGCTCGGCGACATTGCGCAGGACGAGGCGAGGCGCCTGCTGCGAGGTCCGGGCGGTGCGATCCATGTGCTGGGCCTGGCCGGCGGCGCTGAGGCGATGGCCACCGCCGGGGACGGGAACAGCAGCGGCGAGGGCGGCCCGGGGCAGGCCCTGATAGCGGCGCTGGCGGGCGATGTCGCGACCGCGTCCCTGCCGGCGGCGGCGCTGTACCGCCTGGCCGTCGACGACCAGGGCCATGAAGTGCTCCTGCGCACCTGGGCCGGCGACCGCGACCTCATGGCGGCCGGCTGGAGTGAGCACTGGGGCTGGCTCGGCGCCGGCTCGCTGGCTGCCGGCGATGGAGCCGGAGGGGATGGTGGCGCCGACGCGACGGCCGCGACGGCCGCGCAGGCACGGTTGTACCGGCTGCTGCCGCCGTGGGGTGTGACGCCGTTGACGACCTGGACGGGCGGCGATGTGCTCGATCTTGCGGTTGTCGGTGACGACCTGGCGCTGGCGCAGGCACATCCCGCAGCGCTGGTGCTGGCCGACCGCTCAAGTGATGCGAACGGCACGGCCGTGAGCCCGCCGCTGGACGGCGGCCCCGGCGTGCGCTGGGGCCGGTTGCGCTGGGATGGCAACGCGGGTGATGACGCTCCGCGCTGGTCGGTTCGCGGCGGGCGCCGCCCGCAACCCGACGACACCTGGACAGCGTGGTCGTCCGCCTGGAGCGGCCACGACCAGGAGATCGCGCTGGCGGATTGCCGCTACATTCAGTGGCGCGTGGAGTTGCCGGCGCCGGCGCGCGGCGAGCGCGCGGCGCACGTGGCCAGTGTGTCGGTGAGCGCGTGGCAGCCGAACCGTGCGCCGGTGATCGAGGAATTCCGGCTCGAGCAGTTGCGCGGCGTGAAACTCGGCGGCCTGGCCGCGGGCGAGAGCATCATCCATGAATACCGCAGCGGGCTGCGCGCGGAGTTCACCACCCAGGATGCGCCGAGTGACGGCTGGAGCGGCCTCGAGCGCGCGGACCCGGGCCGCGCGGTGCGCGTGGTGACCTGGCGCGCGAGCGACCCGAACCAGGATCGCCTCGAGTTCCGCCTCGAATGCCGTCGCGACGGTGATACGGCGTGGCGACCGGCTGTTGCTCCCGGCGGTACGCAGGATCCCGTGTCCGGGAACCTGGGCAGTTGGGACACCTCGGCCCTGGCCGACGGCCGCTACGCGTTGCGTCTGGTTGCCAGCGATGCTCCCGACAATCCCTCGCCGCATGCGGCGCAGGCGCTGCGCGTGCTGGGCCCGGTGGCGGTCGACAACACGCCGCCGCGCCTGGAAGTGCTGGAGACGGGCACCGCCGACGGCGACCTGTTGACCGTGCGGCTGCGCGCCGTCGATGCGACGAGCCCTCTGGCCGGCGCGCGCGTCATTGCCGCCGACGGCAGTGCCGAGCGCCTGGATCCGCGCGACGGCATTTGCGACGGCCTGGAGGAGACTTTCCTGGCGCGGATCGAGCGCCGGCGGGCGATGAGCGCGCATGGCGACCAGCCGCTGCGGGTGCGCCTGGAGGTCCGCGACCTGGCCGGCAACATCGCCGGGGTCGAGGCGGTCTGGCCGTGAGCGCGGAAGGTGCCGCCGGGTCGCTGCTCGGGGGGCTCTTCGCCCCGGACGAACGCTGGATGAACGAGGCGCTGCGCCTGGCCCGTGAAGCGGCGGCGCGGGGCGAGGTGCCGGTCGGCGCCGTCGTCGTCCGTGACGGCGTGGTCCTGTCGCGCGGCCACAACCAGGTCGAGGCGTTGCGCGACGCCACGGCCCACGCCGAGATCCTGGCCATCGGCGCCGCCGGCGGCGCGGGAGCGGGCTCGCTGGCGGAAGAGGACGAGCCCGACGCCGCGTCTGCCGCTCCCGATCGCGGAAGCTGGCGCCTGGACCAGGCCACGCTGTACGTGACCCTCGAGCCGTGCACCATGTGTTGCGGGGCCATCCTGCTGGCCCGGGTCGGCAGGGTGGTCTTCGGGGCGGCCGACCCGCGGGCCGGCGCGGTGGTCTCCACGGCCCGCCTTCTGGACGGCAATCCCTACCGGCACCGGGTGGAAGTGGTGGGCGGAATCCTGGCCGGCCCCTGCGGCGAGTTGCTGAAGGGCTTCTTCCGGGGCCGGCGGACCGACGGGCCGGGGGCCTGAAACCGGTGCGGCGGCCCGGTTTCCGGGTGCAGACAGCAGATTGATTTTCCGCAAACCCGATGCTATATTGCCCGCCCTGTCCCTCGGTGGAGAGGTGCGAGAGTGGCTTAATCGGCACGATTGGAAATCGTGTGTGCCGGAAGGTACCGAGGGTTCGAATCCCTCCCTCTCCGCCAGCTGGAGCAGGGCGATTTCGCGGAGAGGTGCCGGAGCGGTTGAACGGGGCGGTCTCGAAAACCGTTGAACCTTCGCGGGTTCCCAGGGTTCGAATCCCTGCCTCTCCGCCATGTTGACGAAAGGCCAGGCGCGGCCGGCACACCGCGCGAAGGCCACGGGGGACGCGCCCCCTGCCGCACCGGGACCGGGTCCCGGAGGCTGAAGCAGCGCGATGGTTCGGGTGGGGATGTAGCTCAGCTGGGAGAGCGCCTCGTTCGCAACGAGGAGGTCGACGGTTCGATCCCGTTCATCTCCACCACCCAAATAGGCCGGCCGCGACGATGCGCCGGAAGGCATGATGGGTCAGGCCCGGCGTGACGTCGGAGCACCAACCCCGTCAGGACTGGAAAGTAGCAGCGGTACGTACCCTTCGACGTGTGCGTCGCCAGCCTGGCCCGCCTGCCAGCGGCCTCCGGAAGTCCGGAGGCCGCTCTCTTTTTCGGTGAACGCGCTGCACGTGCGTGGAGCACGCGCGCTGCGCGCGTGCGCAGCCGGCAAATGCGGGTGGCGGCGCTGCGCTGCAGCATGCTAGATTCGCCGTTCGCCGGCGAGGCTGGCCGGCAACTCCTTTCGACCCGGCAGGCGGAGTACCATGTCGTATCAGGCGATCGCCCGGAAGTATCGTCCCGAGACGTTCGAGCAGGTTGTGGGGCAGGGGCATGTGACCTCGACGCTGCGCGCTGCCCTGCGCAAGGGCAAGCTCAGCCACGCCTACCTGTTCTCGGGGCCGCGCGGCTGCGGCAAGACCACGGTGGCGCGTCTGCTGGCCAAGGCGATCAACTGTGCGGCGCCGAACGACGGTGATCCCTGCGGGCAGTGTGACACCTGCAAGGCGATCGCGCGCGGTGGCGACCTCGATGTTCTCGAGATCGACGCGGCCAGCAATACCGGCGTCGACAACATCCGCGAGTTGCGTGACATGGCGCAGTACTCGACCGCCGGGGGCAACAGCCGGGTCTTCATCATCGATGAAGTGCACATGTTGTCGAAGGGTGCCTTCAATGCGCTGCTGAAGATCCTCGAGGAACCGCCCGCGCGCGTGTACTTCTTCTTCGCGACGACCGAGGCGAACAAGATCCCGCGCACCATCCTCAGCCGCTGCCAGCGTTTCGATTTCCGCCTGATCGGGCGCGATGAGCTGGCGGGCCGCCTGCGCGACGTCGCCGCGGCCGAGGGCGTGAAGGTCGACGAGTCGGGCCTGCGGGTGCTGGTCAGCCTGGCCGAGGGCAGCATGCGCGACGGGTTGAGCCTGCTCGACCAGGTCATCGCCGGGGCCGAGGGCACCATCGACGAAAAGGCGGTGGCCGACGCTTTCGGACTTGTCGCCAGCGAGCTGTTCCTGGAGCTGAACGAGTGCATCCTGGCCCGGGACGCGGCGCGCGCGCTGCGCCTTGTTGAGGACCTGGCGGCCGGCGGGCAGAGCCTGGACGGCTTCGCGCGCGGCGTGGTGACCAATTTCCGCAACCTGCTGCTGCTGCGCATCGACCCTTCGCTGGCGGGCATGATCGACCTGCCGCCGGACCGTGTCGAGGTGCTGCGCAAGCACGCCGCGGGTTTTGCCGAGCAGGACCTGCTGGCCCTGATCGACGTCGCGAGCCGGCATTTCGAGCGGATCCATCGCAGCACGCAGCCGCGGATCCTGCTCGAGGCGTCGGTCGTGGAATACTGCCGATTCGAGTCGCGCGTGCTGCTGGCCGACCTCGCGCGGCGATTGGCGGGCGTCGAAGCGGCGCCGGCATCACCCGGCGGGGGCGGTTCGGCGGGAGCCGGGCGCGCGGCCACGTCGGCCGGTGCACGGCCTGCGCCGCCGGCGGCCGGGCGGCCGGTTGCCGGGGCCCATCCTGCCGCGCACGCGGCGGAGCGGCCGCGCTACGCCGGGGCGCCGACAGGCGGCGCGGCGCCGACGCCGACGCCAACACCGACGCCGACGTCGACGTCGACGGGCTCGACCGCGGGTCCGGACCTGGCCGCTGCCGACCGCGCGGTACCGGGCTGGACGCGCTTCATCGACACGCTCATGAAGAAGCACCCGCGACTGGGTTCGTGCCTGATGAACGGCTTGCCCGAGCGCGACGACGAGGCGGGCTGCCTGCGCGTCTCGTTCGCGGCCGACAAGAAGTTCATGGTCGACAGCATCGCCGGCGAGACCGCGGTGCTGGCCTCGGCGGCCGAGGCCCAGTGGGGCGCCCCGCTGAAGGTGCTCCTGGAATACGGGCCGCGCGGGCAGAAGGCCGAAGTGACCGAGGCCATCCGCCAGGAAGTGGCGCCCACGCACCGCGAGGAACTGGAACGCGCCTGTGCGGCCGACGCCGCCCTGGGCGATCTTGTGGACCTGCTCGGCGGGCAGCCGCTGCCCGAGGGCGAGCGTCGCCGCTGGGATCCGCCCGCGCGCTGACGAACGGTTCGCAGGGTATCGACGAAAGCAACCCGGAGGATACATGGACATCCGCATGCTGATGAAGCAGGCCCAGCAGATGCAGGCCAAGATGGCAAAGGCCCAGGCCGAACTCGAGAGCCGCGAGGTGACGGCCGAGGTGGCCGGGGGACAGGTCAAGGTCGTCATGAACGGCAAGCACCGGCTCAAGAGCCTGGTCATTGCCCCGTCGGCCGTCGACCCGGACGACATCGAGTTCCTGCAGGACCTGGTGCTGGCCGCCGTCAACGAGGGCATTGCCGCGGTCGATGCGCTCGTCGAGAAGGAAATGGGCGCAGTCACCGGCGGCATGAACGTGCCCGGCCTGAACCTGCCGGGAATGGGCTGAGCGTGGAGCGCGGCAACGGCGGCGGCAACGGCAACGGGAATGGCCATGCCGGTGGAAACGGTTTCGGCGCCGATGGCGGCGAATTCCAGTCGCCGGCGCTCGAACGGCTGGTGCGCAGCCTCAGCCGGCTGCCGGGCCTGGGCCGCAAGTCGGCCACGCGTGTGGCCCTTCACCTCCTGACCGGGGGCGGCGCAGCCGCGCATGCCGAGGAGCTGACCGAGACCCTGGCCGAGGCCCGTCGCCAGGTGCGCACCTGTTCGAGCTGCGGCGCGATCACCGAGCCCGACCCCTGTCGCATCTGCTGCTCGGAACGCCGTGACCGCTCGCAATTGTGCGTGGTGGCCAGCCCTGTCGATGTCCTGCCCATCGAGAAGGCCGGGTTCTTCCGCGGGCGCTATTTCGTGCTTGGCGGCCTGCTTTCGCCGCTCGACGGTGTCCGTGCCCAGGACCTTCCGTTCGACCGCCTGCGGGAGCGTTTGCAGGACGGACCCGTCACCGAACTGATCATGGCCCTGGACGCCTCCGTGGAGGGCGAGACGACGGCGCTCTACATTCAGAGGTTGTTGTCCAGCAGCGAGTTGCAGATGTCGAGACTGGCGACGGGGATTCCCGTCGGTGGCGCCCTGGCCTATACCGACGAGGTGACCCTGCAGCGCGCCTTCCAGTTCCGCCGCTCCTTCTGAAGTCCGGCGCCGGACCAGCCGGCGCCGGTCCGGTCCGACCTCACGTTCCCGCAATTCCGCAGTCAAGTGACAATGCTTCCGGTCGATATCCTGCCTGCGTTCAATGCCCGATGCCCTGCGGCAGCCGGGCCGGGCCTTCCCGCAGGAGTGCGGTACATGGTCAGAGCTGAGTGGGCAATCTTCGAGGAAGACTACTGGGCGATCGACAACGTCCTGGATGACCTGCTGCGCAGCAGCAGGGCCAGCAACGTGGTGTTGATCGACCGGACGGGCCAGCTGGTCAGCCAGTGCGGTCCCGAGGTCGATTTCGACCTCACCAGTTTCGCCTCGCTGTGCGCGGCCGACTTCGAGGCGAACTACCAGCTCGCCAAGCTGATCGGCGAACGGGATTTCAGCACGTTGTTCCACCAGGGGGCGCGCGAGAGCATGTATCTCGCGAAGATCTCGAAGGGTGTTGTGCTGGTGGTCCTGTTCACCAAGAGCACGACGCTCGGGCTGGTGCGGCTGCGCGTCAAGCGCGCGGTCGAGGAACTGAATGACATCATCGAGCGGCTCTACGAGAAGCTGGAGTACCGCAACGAGGAATACGACACCTTCGACGAGACCTTCACGCGCGGCGTGGAGGCTGAAATCGATAACCTGTTCGCTGACTGAGCGTGAAGGAGCAAAGGCTCCGCCAACGGAAGGCAAAGGGGAACGTCGTGTCGCTGATCAACTACTCCTCGCGCGAGATCAACTGCAAGGTGGTGTATTACGGACCCGGTCTCGGCGGGAAGACGACCAACATCCAGTACGTCTACGAGAAGCTCGCACCCGAGACCAAGGGCAAGCTCGTGACGCTGGCGACGGAGATGGACCGCACGCTCTTCTTCGACTTCCTGCCCCTGGAGCTGGGCGAGGTCAAGGGTTTCAAGACGCGCTTCCACCTCTACACGGTGCCCGGCCAGGTCTACTACAACGCCAGTCGCAAGCTGATCCTGCGCGGTGTCGACGGCATCGTCTTCGTGGGCGACAGCAGCGAGGCCCGCTTCGACGCGAACATCGAGGCGTTGTACAACCTTCATGACAACCTGAAGGAATACGACCTGAGCCTCGAGCAGATCCCCTTCGTGATGCAGTGGAACAAGCGCGACATGCCGGACGCGATCCCCATTGCCGAGTTGAACGAGGAGCTGAATCCCGAAGGCTACGACAACTTCGAGGGTATCGCCGTCCAGGGCGTGGGTGTCTTTGACACGCTGAAGTGCGTGGCGAAGAAGGTGCTCCGGCAGTTGCAGACGAGCTGACGCCGGTCACGCTTTCGTCGAGTTGCGTGGCGCGGCCGGAATCGGCCGCGCTTCGTTTTCGTGGGCGACGAACGACAGCTGCTTCCGGACGATCGCCTATCTCCGGAGCGAGGCCAGGTGGTCGGCGAAGACCTCGTTGAACAGCGCACCGGGGCGTCGACACCGCAGCTGCTCGACAATCTCCGGGCCGTCCATTCCCAGTTCATGCATGATCATCCCGGCCAGCAGCGCCGAGCGGTTGAATCCCATGCCGCAGTGCGAGAGCACGCCGTGGCCCTGCCGCACAAGCTCGGCGCCCATCAGGGCGATGGCTCGGAGCTTTCGCAGGTTCGGCAGGTCCTCGTCGTGGATCGGGTAGTACACGTAGATCCAGCGGTCGGGGATCGTCGGCACGCCGTGGTCGATATCGCCCTCAAGGTCGATGACCACGTCGACGCCGTGCCCCTCGATCGTGTCCCAACAGGTGATGACCGGTGAGATGAACAGCTTGCCGGCCTCGTCGACCTGGAACAGTTCCATGCGTACTCCTTCCGCGGCAGCATCCTAGCACGGCACGCTCCGGCCCGCGACGGTGGCCGTGCTTCCGGGCGATCTGCCTTGCCAGCCCGCGGCGATCTGCTAGAGTCCCCCGAGGAGGCGCTAACTGGCGTAACCCGAAGGAGTTGAGTATGAGATTCAGGATCTCGGGGACGGCCTGGCTTGGACTGGCGCTGGCCCTGCCGTCGGCTGCCGTCGCCGTCGCCGTCAGCGACGCTGCCCATGGCACCCGGTCCTACGACGACTATGAAAAGCCGGCCACCTGCTCGACCTGCCATGACGACATCTTCCAGCAGTGGAAGCAGGCGATGATGAGCCAGGCCTATACCCACCATTGGGACGAGATCGAGTATTTCGAACTCGCGGTACCGCACGCGGAGAAGGATGCGAAGGTTGCCGGTGTCAAGGCCGGCTGCAACGGATGCCATGCGCCGACGGCCTTCCTGGCCGGCGACACGCCGCCGCCGCGTCCGGAAGAGAACAGCCGCGCGAACGAGTCCGTGCACTGCGACCACTGCCACACGGTCACGGGCTTCGTCGGCGACATCCCCCACAACTTCAACTGGGTGAGCGAGCCGGGGCGCCTGAAGCAGGGGCCGAAGCCGGGCCTGGTCTCGCCGCACCATGACACCGTCGAGAACGCCTTCCTGCGCACGGGCGACTTCTGCGGGACCTGCCACAACGAGATGAGCCCCTACGGGATCTGGGTCAAGTCGACCCACCTGGAATGGAAGGAAGGGCCCTATTTCGCGCAGGGTGTCCAGTGCCAGGACTGCCACATGCCGAAGGCCGAGGGTGTATCGGCCCGGATGGGGCAGCCGGGACTCGTCGCCCAGCACCTGTTCCACGGTGCGCACGACCCCGGCAAGCTGAACGGATCGATCGAAGTGCGCATGAACCCGCTGGAGCGCGAGGTGGAGAGCGACGGCACGGCCGTGATCAAGGTCCAGTTGTTCAACGGGAAGTGCGGCCACAAGGTGCCGACCGGTTCGGTCGAGGATCGCCTGCTCTGGCTCGACGTGACCGCTACCGACAGCGCGGGGCGCACCTGGCGCCTGCCGGTGGACCCGAAGGGATTCGCGGGCGAGGAGTACACGATCGCCGCCGACGTGCTCGCCTACCAGGACATGGGCATCGCGAAGAACCTGCCCGATTTCGCGGGCGTGCAGCGCGACGGCATTCCCGTCGGCAGCCGCATCTTCCGCATGCCCTACTTCGATCCGCAGGGCCGCATGACGATGCAGCAGTGGAACACCGCGTCGCTGGGCTTAGACTACCGCATCGGGCCGCGGGAGACGAAGGTCGAAACCTATTCCTGGGAAGTGCCGGTCGATGCCGCCCCGGGCGGATCGAGTTCCGCGCGACGCTGAACTACCAGCTCCTGGTGGGACCGGTGGCCGAGTTCCTGAAGGTGCCGGCCGAAGAGTCCGCCTTGCGTGTCGTCAACACCGCCGCAACCTGGGTCGAGATCTACGACTGAAAGGGGCCTCGTCCATGAACCGCACGAGATTCACCAGCACCGCCGTCCTGGCCCTGGTTGCCGGGGCACTGCTGTGGCCCGCTGACGCGTCGGCAATCCCGGCGTTCGCGCGCGCGCACAAGCTCAGCTGCACGACCTGCCATGCACCGTTCCCGCGCCTCAAGCCCTACGGCGAGGATTTCGCGGCCAACGGCTTCGCGTTGCCGGATGCCGAGGTTGCGGACCGCGACTTCGTCAACACCGGCGATGACCTGCTGCGCCTGAACAAGGACTTCCCGGTCGCCGTGCGGCTGGATGCCTACATGACACTGGCCGAGGACGCTGCGGGCGACCTCGCGACCGATCTGCAGATGCCCTACGGCCTGAAGCTGCTGTCCGGCGGCACGCTGGCGAAGGACATCGGCTACTACTTCTACTTCTACATGTCGGAGAAGGGTGAGGTCGCCGGTGTCGAGGATGCCTACGTGCACTTCAACAACATCGGCGGCGCGCCGTTGGACGTCATGGTCGGCCAGTTCCAGGCCTGCGACCCGCTCATGAAACGGGAACTGAGGCTGACGTACGAGGACTACCTGATCTACAAGACCCGTGTCGGGCGCTCGAACATCAATCTGGCCTACGACCGCGGCGTCATCGTGGCCTGGGACCTGCCGACCGGCACCACCGATGTCGTGGCCATGATCCTCAACGGCAACGGCAAGGATCCGGCGACGGGAACCGGATTCGACTCGGACAAGTACAAGAACTTCTTCCTGCGCGTGGGCCAGGGCCTGGGGCCGCATGCCAGCATCGGCTATTTCGGCTACTACGGCGAGGAACTGGGCACCGGGGCCATGGATGACGAATCGCTGTTCCGCAATCGCGTGCAGTTCCACGGGCCGGACCTCAAGGCCGGGAACGGGACGCTGGATTTCAGCTTCCAGTACCTGCTGCGGCGTGACACGAACCCGGACTTCCTCAGCGACGCCGCCCGGATCGAGACCGACGGAATCGTGGGGGAACTCGTGATCTCGCCGCACCAGGACCGTTCGCGCCACACCATGACGCTGCTCTACAACCGGATCAATTCGGACAGCGATGTGTCCGACTACGAGTCGTTCACGGCCGCCGTGAGTCGACTGACGCGTCGCAATCTCCGCGTGACGGCCGAGTACACGTTCGACATCGAGAGGGATACCGGCCGGGCCTCCATCGGCGTCGTCAGCGCGTTCTGACGGGACTTCAGCCAGTCGATCCCATCCGGCCCGGCTTCCGTACAGCCGGGCCGGACCTTTTCCGCAGTCGAGGCACGTTCGCGAATCAGCTGCCACAGGTCGCCAAGCACCGACTCGGCTGTCGGCCAGCGCCCCGCACCTCCGCCGTGCAGGATCTCCTGCGACCCGTCGTCACGCCGGATGATCACGACATTCTGCGCCGCCCGGGCGCGACGCAGGAGCGAGTCGGGCGAGATGGGGGCCAGGCACACCTGCGCCCGCCACGAGTCGCCATCCCTGACCATGGAAGCGACCTGGCGCATTCCGGGCCGGAGCGCCGAGCCGACGATGGGCTGCCGCAGGACATCGCGCTCGGCCAGCGGAGGTCCGCCCGCCTGCTGGGCCGCCGCGCAGAGTTTCGCGGCGGCGTCGCGCCCATCCAGGTCGCGGGCGGTGTCGGCCTCGGCGTAGCCGAGGCGTCGGGCTTCGGCGATCGCCACCGCCAGTGAAGAGCCCGCCTCGCAGGCCTCCAGGACGAAGTTGGCGGTACCGTTGATCACGCCCGAAAGCTCCACCAGCGGCGCACTGCCGGGCCGGCCGATCGCTTCGAGCACCGGCACCGATCCGCCGACCGCTGCGCTGGCGAGCAGGCGCCCGCCGTGCCTGTACGCCAGCGCCGCGAGTTCACCGCCGTGGGCGGAGAGCAGGTCCTTGTTCGCGGTCACCACCGCAACGCCGCGGCGCAGGGCGGCTGCGACGGCCTCGCGGGCGACGTCCACGCCGCCCATCACCTCGACGACAACGTCGACGTCGCTGCCGGCGAGGCCAAGCGGGTCGCCAACCAGTGGTGCCGGCAACTCGTGACGGGACGGATCGCGAACCGCAACGCCGACGAGCGTGAACCGGCGCGCGTCAGCTGCCAGCATCCTGGCGACGCCCCCTCCGACCGTGCCATGGCCGAGTATGCCCACGCGCAACGGAGCCTGATGCGCTGTCGGCATCCCGGCCCGTGCGGGATGGTCGCCGATGCGCGTCCAGGCCGTGGCATTGAGCGTACCGAGCTCGAACCCGAGGCGGTGCCGCTGCGCGAAGCGGATCGCCTTGTGCTGGATGATGGAGCCGTCGGTGGCCAGCGCATCGTCCCAGCCGGCGGTTTCATAGCGCACGGCCGGGGGGCCGGGCAGTGCGGGATCGCGGTCGTAGAGGCCATCCACGTCCTTGATCAGCATGCACCGCGTCGCGCGCAGCGCCTTGGCGAGGCACAGCGCCGTCAGGTCCGACCCGCCGCGCCCGAGCAGGACGGTCTCGCCGCGGCGGTCATGGGCAATGAAGCCCGGGCAGACCACGACCCCGAGGCGGCCAAGGGCCGCGTGCAGTAGGCCGACACCGGCGGCCACCGGCACCGCATCGGAGACCGGTCCGCGGGCGCGGAGACCGGCCGGGAGGCAGGCTGCAGGCACGCCGGCGCGCTCGAGCAGGGCCGCCAGGAGTGCGGCGCTTTCCAGTTCACCGCCGGCGGCCAGCGCCGCGCGCGCCCGTGAGTCGGCATCGAGGCCGAGCCGGGTTGCCCGTGCCAGCAGTTCGTCGGTGCGCCCGGCCAGTGCCGACACCACGGCCAACGTGCGCCACCCGTCGCGTCGCCAGCGGTAGATCTCGTGCACGGCGCTGCCCAGGCTGGCCTCGTCGCGAAGGACAGAACCGCCGAACTTCAGGACGACCAGTCGCGTGTCGCTCATCGCGCCACCTCCGGCACCTGCGCGGAGAGGGCCGCGGAGAGGTCGTCGCGGATGTCGGCCACGTCCTCGAGTCCCACCGACAGGCGCAGGAGGCCGTCGGCGATGCCTGCGCGGGCGCGGTCCGCAGGCGGGACGTCGGCATGCGTCATCGACGCGGGGTGGGTGACCAGCGTCTCGACGGAGCCGACGTGCTCGACCAGGCGGCACAGGCGCAGGGCACCGGCTGCCCCGCGCGCGGCGGCCAGGCCGCCGGACAGCTCGAATGACAGCACCGCTCCGTCGGCGCCGAGGTGCTGGGCCGCCGCCAGTTCCGGCGCGACCAGGGAGGGGTAGTGCACACGCGCCACCGCCGGGTGCCGGGCCAGCCAGTGCGCGAGCGTGGCCGCGGTTGCCGACTGTGCGCGCAGGCGCAGCGGCAGGGTCTTGATCCCCTGCAGGGTGAGCCAGGCGTGCTGCGGCGTCTGGATGGCGCCCGTGCTCTTGCGCACGAAGCGCACGCGCTCGAGCAACGCCTCGTCCCGGCTGACCACCGCCCCGCCGGGCGCCACGGAATGGCCGTCGATGAACTTCGTCGTCGAGGTGACCGTAATGTCGGCCCCGAGAGACAGCGGTTGCTGCAGTGCCGGCGTCAGGAAGGTGTTGTCGACGACCAGCAGCGCGCCGGCGCCATGGGCCAGGTTCGCGATCGCGCGGATGTCGGTCACCTCGAGCGTCGGATTGGCCGGCGTCTCGACGAGAACCAGCCGCGTGCGGGGCGTGATCGCGGCGGCGACGGCTGCCGACGATGTCGTGTCGACGAAGGCAGCCTCGATCCCCAGCGGCGCCAGGATCCGCTGCAGGAGGCGCGTTGTTCCGCCGTACACGGCGCGCCCGCACACGACGTGGTCGCCCTGGCGCAGCAGCGCCAGCAACAGCGCGGTCTCGGCCGCCAGGCCGGTGGCGAAGCAGACGGCCGGTGGCGCCGCTTCCAATGCGCCGAGCACTTCCTCGAGTGCGCTGACGGTGGGATTCGAGACGCGCGAGTACTGGTGCGTGGCGCGGCTGTCCACGCCATCACGACAGAAGGTGGTGGACTGGACGATCGGCGCGACGAGCGATTGACCGTCGCCGCTGCCGGTGCCGGCGCGACAGCAGAGGCTGTCGAACGAGCGGAACAGGGTGGATTGCGCGCGGGGAATGTTCATGCCGTGACCCTCCCGGGTACGGCATCAAGAGCGGCTGCGCGAAGGCAGCGGATGATGGCGTCGGCCCGCGCGCACGGTTTCGGCCACGGCCGGGTCCCGCTGTGCGTGGTCCTTTTTGACGGATCCCGCCCGCTCCGCCAGGCGGAGTCGACGGTCCCGTCCGCATCAGCCCGACACGAGGTCGGCTGCGGCACCGCGGCGGGCTGATTCCCGCTCGGTTGCCGTCCCGGGTCCGCAGGGACCGGGAACTCTTGATGCAAGACAGTTCTGGGCGCGGAATCTAGAGGCGACCTGTCGGCTTGTCAAGCCGGCGTGTGGCCGGCGGATTGCATGAGGCAAGTGTCCGCGACACGGTACCCGATCGCTATCGCGCGGAAAGGCCGCTTCCGATGCCCGATTCCCAGTCATTCCGCACCGGCGCCATCGTTGCGTTCGCGACAGCGGCGCTGCTGATCCTGCCGCCTCCCGGCAATTCCGGCCGGGTCCTGGCCGGGCAGGATCTCGTGGCAGGCACCTATGCTGAACTCGATCGCGTACGCGACGAGAAACTCGGGCAATTGAAACTGTACCTGGATCGCGTGCAGGGCCTGGCGCGGTCGGCTGCGAGCGACCCGGCGCTGGTCGAGTACTTCCGCATCAGCACGCGCTTCCACGCCCTGTCACGCGAACATGCCCCGCCGCCCGCGGCCGAGAAGGCCATCGCGACTCTCGCGCCTCCATGCGCGATCACTACCTGGCCAACTACCTGGCATTCTATGACATCCTGTTCGTGGCGGCTGACGGTGATGTCGTCGACACGATTCGCGGCGAAGCCGATCGCGGCAGCAACCTGTTCGCGGAACCCTGGCGCGATTCGGCGCTTGCCCGGCGACTGCGCATGGAGCCGGCGGCTGCCTTCGTCGACTACGAACACTACGAGGCGACCGGCGAGCCGTCCGCGTTCTTCGTCCAGCCGATTGAAGTCGACGGTGCGCCCGCGGGCTGGCTCATCCTCCAGTGCACGATCGACAGGCTGAATCGCATCTTCGACCAGGGCGAGTACCTCGGGCAGACGGGTGAGGTGTTCCTCGTCAATCGTGACCGCCTCATGCTCACCGATTCGCGGTTCCAGTCCGAGACCAGCATCCTCCGGCAGCATCTTTCCGAACAGAACATCTCCGCGAAGTTCGCCGAGGGACGCGGCCACAAGATCATTACCGACTACCGCGGACAGCGGGCACTGACCTCGTTCGAGGTCTGCCCGGTCCTGGACAAGGAGTGGCTGCTCGTCGCGAAGATCGACGAGGATGAGGTGGTCACCCGGGCCTGGAATCGCTCGGGCCTGGAGGCGATGTTGATGAAGGCGGCCGCTGCGCGGCAGCCGGCCGGCGTCGCGCCGCCGCGCGAGACGGCCAACCTGGTGCGTGTCGACATGGACGAGTTCCACCGCGTGAAGCCGGGCGGTGCGCTCCTGACCTACGGCGTCAGTACGTGCACCGGCATCGTCATCACGCGGCCCGGGCATTTCGGCTATCTCGGCCACGCCAGCACCTACGACCGCTGTTACGGCACGGGCGACATCGATCTTGTCGCCCAGATGCTCAAGCATATCCGGCAGTTCGAGGTGTATCCCAGCGAACTGCGCGAGCTTCGCGCGGTCATCGTGGCACCGCATGTGGCCAGTGCGCGCGGCGTCATCGAGCGCCTCCTCGATGCGGGCCTGTTGTTGTCGCAGATCACCTTCGTGCATGATCCGGGCGCACGCCGCGCCGATGTCCGCCACGATCCGTCGAGCGGGGCCACCTGGGTCCGGTGGTGCGACGACCGGGGCGGTTCCCGCTGGATCGATACTGCCGATGTGCCGGACCTCGGCAGCCTGGCCCAGGAGGCCCTGGGCTATCCCATGGCCGTCAGCAGCGCGGACACCCGCACGCGGATGCCGGCCGCGGGGCTTCCCGACGGCGCCGGCCTGGCGCCCTGAGTCGCGCACCGGCCGCCATCGCCGGTGACGCCTTGGTATTCACGCGGCCCTGCCGTTATACTGCCGCTTCGCGCCCTGCCGCACCCGACCGCCCCGAACCCGAGGACCTGCGCATGTTCCGCTTCCAGCTGCATCTGATCGGCACCTTCTTCGGCTCCGGCTACGCGCCCATTGCGCCCGCCACTGCCGGCAGCCTGCTCTATGCCCTGATGTGGTGGGGCGCCTGGACGGCCTGGGGGCCCATCTCCCTGCTGGTGCAGGCCGCGTTGCTGTTCGTGGTGGTCACGATCGGCGTGCCGGTCGCCGGCGCGCTCGAGCGACTGCACGGCCAGGATCCCAAGCTGGTGGTGATCGACGAGGTCGCCGGCATGATCGTCACCTACTTCGGCGTGACGGGCGGCCCGCTCGTCTGGTTCGCCGGCTTCCTCTGGTTCCGCTTCTTCGACATCCTCAAGCCGCTCGGCGTCAGGAAGCTTGAGCAGCTGAACGGCGGCGGCGGCGTCGGCATCATGGCCGACGACCTCGGCGCCGGCGTGCTTGCCTGCGCCGCCACCCACCTGACGGCGAAGCTGCTGGCGGGGTGGGGGCTGTGAGCCAGGGTTCCGGGAATGGTGGCACCGTGACCGGCGGGCTGAAGATCATCGCCGTCGGCGACGAGCTGCTCGAGGGGCGCACCGCAGACACGAACAGCGGGCGCATCCAGCGTGCGCTGGGTGGCCATGCCCTTCGCTGCGAACTCATCCAGGTGGTTCCGGACCAGGAGGATGCGATCAGGCGGGCCCTTGACCGCACCGCGCCGGGCGACCTCGTCTTCCTGACCGGCGGGCTCGGTTCGACGCCGGACGACCTGACGCGCGATGCACTCGCGGCCTGGGCCGGTGTACCCCTGGAAGAGGACGCCATGGTCCGCGCCGAGCTCGAGGAGCGTTGGCGTCGACGCGGCGTGCACACGCGTCCGGGCGTGGAGCGCCAGTGCCAGGTGCCGCGGGGGCTGGTGACGCTGGCCAACCCCGTGGGCTCGGCGCCCGGGCTGGTCGGCCGCCTGCAGGGGCGGCTGTTCGCGTTGCTGCCGGGCGTGCCTCCCGAGCTGGAAGGCCTGCTGCCGCTCGTGGTCGACTGGCTCGAGGGCGAGGGGGCGCTGCCGACGATGCGCGCCACCCTGACCTGGCGCACCGCGCAGATCGCCGAGCTGAACCTGGTGCGGCGCTGCGAGGCGGCGCGTGCGGCCTTCCCGGGAATGGGCTGGTCTTGGTGGCTGTCGGACTGGGGCGTCGACGTGCGCGTGTCGGCGGGTCAGCACGAGGCGCCGGAAGCGGCCGAAGCCGCGTTGGCGGAAGTCGGCCGCATGCTCGATGCCGCGTTCGGGCGCCTCGTCTACGCGCGCGACCGGCGCGACCTGCCGACGGTCGTGCAGCAGCTTGCGGTGGACCGCAAGCGCACCCTGGCCGTCGCCGAATCGTGCACCGGAGGACTGGTCGGCGGCGCGCTGACGGCCGTGCCCGGCGCGTCGGCCTGCTTCCGCGGCGGCGTGCTGGCCTACGCGGACGATATGAAGACGGCGCACCTCGGGGTGCCGGCAGCGGTGCTGGCGAGCGATGGGGCCGTCAGCGAGGCGACGGTGCGGGCCATGGCCGCCGGCTGTCGCGAACGTTGCGGCGCCGACCTGGCCGTCGCCGTCAGCGGCATCAGCGGACCATCGGGCGGCACGGTCGACAAGCCGGTGGGCACCACCTGGATCGGGATCGCCACGCCGACCGCCGTGTTCGCCGGCGGCTACCGGTTCGCAGGGGACCGCGCGCGCAACCGGCTGGTCACGGTGGCCGCAGCCCTCGACGCGTTGCGCCGTGTGCTCGAGGAGGGCGACGATGCGTCGCCGTGGGGCCACGGGGATACCTGGTGGAAGATCTGAGTTTGGTGGAAGGCCTGATCCGTGCCTTCGTGGCCGTCCCCTGTGGGGAACCCCTGCGGGCGGCCCTGTCGCGCCGCCTTGACGCTTCGGCCGCCGTCGCCACCCCGCGTTGGACCAACCCAGGCACCTGGCACCTCACCCTTCAGTTCCTCGGCGATTGGCCCGCCGATCGCCTGGACGGGTTGCATGCGCGCCTTTCAGCGATACCCCCGCCACCGGAGCTGGTCCTGACGCCGCAGGGCTGGGGCGGCTTTCCGCACCTGCGTCGGCCCCGGGTCCTTTTCCTGCAGTTCTCGGGCGCCGAGCCGCTGGCCGAACTGGCCCGCCTGGTCCGGCAGGCCAGCGCCGAGGCGTGGCCCGAGGGTCCCCAGGACACGCGTCCGCCGCACCCGCACCTGACCTTGGCGCGGGTTCGCGAACCGCTGGAATCGGGAACGCTCAACTTGATCCAGGACATACGGTTGGATGACTTGCCGGCCTTGCCGGTGGACCGCTTCTGCCTCCTGTCCAGCGTACGGCATCCGGCCGGAGCGCGGCACGCCGAACGGGCGTCTTTTGCACTGCGAAAAAAAGGCGAATAAACCTGTTGCCAGCCCCGCGGGGCCCGTGCTATGTTGCCGCCGCGATCGACGACTGGATTGACGACTCGGTCGAAGACTTGGTCAAAGACTTGGTCAAAGACTTGGTCAAAGACTTGGTCAAAGACTTGGTCAAAGCAGAGGCAGGCCGGCGGCAGGGAGGCCGGCAGGCAGCGGGGCCGGGAGCAGGTGCAGCGGGCGCGGCCGGCGCATCCGACCCGAATCATGAACCGGGCGCGACCATCGAGGGCGCGCGACCCACAGGAGAACGAGCATGGCGCAAGCGAAGAGCATCCCCGGCAAGAGCGGCCCCGAGGACAAGGCCAGGGACGACCGGGCCAAGGCCCTGGAACTGACCCGCGCGCAGATCGAGAAGCAGTTCGGCAAGGGTTCGCTGATGCTGCTGGGCGACAACAAGATTTTCGACCAGTTCGACGCGATCTCCACCGGCAGCCTGTCGCTGGACATCGCGCTGGGCATCGGCGGCATGCCCAAGGGCCGCGTCTGCGAGATCTACGGGCCGGAAGGCTCGGGCAAGACCACCGTCTGCCTTTCGGTCATCGCCAACTGCCAGAAGGCCGGCGGCACGGCCGCCTTCATCGACGCCGAGCACGCCCTGGACCCCGTCTACGCGCGCAAGCTGGGCGTCGACATCGACAACCTGCTGGTCAGCCAGCCGGACACCGGCGAGCAGGCGCTGGAGATCACCGAGATGCTGGTGCGTTCGGGCGCGGTCGACATCGTGGTCATCGACTCGGTGGCGGCGCTCGTGCCGCGGGCCGAGATCGAGGGCGAGATGGGCGACCAGCACGTCGGCCTGCAGGCGCGCCTCATGTCGCAGGCGCTGCGCAAGCTGACCGGCTCATGTCAGCAAGACCAACACGGTCGTCATCTTCATCAACCAGATCCGCATGAAGATCGGCGTGATGTTCGGCAATCCCGAGACGACGTCGGGCGGCAACGCGCTGAAGTTCTACAGTTCGGTGCGTCTGGACATCCGTCGCATCGGCGCCATCACGCAGGGCGAAGAGGTCATCGGCAACCAGGTCCGCGTCAAGGTGGTCAAGAACAAGGTCGCGCCCCCGTTCAAGAAGGCCGAGTTCGACATCCTCTATGGCGAGGGTATCAGCAAGGAAGGCGACCTGATCGACCTGGGTGTGGCGGCCAACCTGATCCAGAAGTCGGGCGCCTGGTACAGCTACGGGGAAGAGCGCCTCGGCCAGGGCCGCGACAATGTGCGCGGTTTCCTGAAGGAGAATCCGGACCTGTACGAGAGGATCAAGCTGCTGGTCTTCAAGCACTACGGCATCGGGAACTTCGCTCCCGAGGAGGAAGTGAAGGCCGAGCCCGCGAAGCCGGAAGCGGCTCGCGTCGACAACGCCAAGCCCGAAGTGAACAAGGCAGAAGCGATCAAGTCGGAAGCCGTGAAACCGGCCGCCAGGCCGGCCGCCTCCGCCGGCACCGGGAGCTGACCATCTTGCCCAAACGGCCCCTGCACCCGGGCCGCCGGCAGGACCAGCGCCAGGAAGCGCAGCCATCGTCGCCGTCGCAGCCGGACCTTCCTTCGGGAAGTGTCCGGCTGCTGGCTGTCCGGCGCGAGGGTGAGACGGCCTGGCTCGAAGTCGAGGGCGGCATCACCTACGAACTGGCGGCATCGTCGCTGCCGCCCGACCTGCCGTTGCCGGGTGGCGACCTGGACGCGGGACAGCACCGGGACGTGGCCCTCGCCGCCGAGCGCAAGCGCGCCGCGCGCCGGCTTTTCGCCCTGCTCGACCGGCGCCTGCGGCCGGTGGCTGCGTTGCGCGAGCGCCTGCTCGACGAGGGTTTCGTGCCCGAAGCGGTGGCCGCCGTCATCGAGGCCATGCACGAGCGCGGCGTCCACTCGGACCGGCAGTACGCCGACGCCTGGTGTCGCGACTGCCTGTTGAGCAAAGCCGTGGGTCGCCGTTATCTTGAGTCGAAGCTGCGCGAGGCGGGCCTGTCGCCGGACGTGGCCAGGCAGGCCGCGACCGACGCACTCGACACCGGCACCGAGGAAGAACTGGCGGTGCAGGCCGCGACCACCTGCTGGCGGCGTTGCGCCGGCGACGGCCCGCGCGATGTGGCGCGCGTCGTGCGCTTCCTGATGGGGCGCGGTTTCGGGCCCGCCACGGCGTCCCGCGCCGCGAGGCGCACGCGGCCGACACCCTCGTCCTGACCTTCGAAACGGCTGGAGACCCGACGTGAAGATCCTCGTGACCGGTCGCGATGGCATGCTCGGCTCGGCACTGATGAAGCGCCTGGCGGAGGACGATGCGCAGGCCCATGTGGTCGCCGGCATCGACCTGCCGGACGGCGACCTGACCGACGCCGCGACGACCTCGGCGCTCGTTGCCGGGCACGCGCCCGACTGGGTCATCCATTGCGCGGCCTGGACCGATGTCGACGGCGCCGAGGCGCGCTACGCCGAGGCCCTTGCGGCCAACGGCACGGCCACCGCCAACCTGGCGAAGGCCTGCGCGCGCATGGGCACCGGCCTGACCTACATCTCCACCGACTACGTCTTCGACGGGCGCGGCCGCGGCGGCGACCCGCTGGCCGGCTACGACGAGGACGACCCGCGGGCGCCCGTGAATGCCTATGGCCGGACGAAGGCGGCGGGAGAGGAGCACGTCCAGGCGTTGGACACCCCGTGGCAGATCGTCCGGACGAGCTGGCTGTTCGGCGACGGGCGCGTGAATTTCGTCAAGACCATCAGGCGGCTGCTCCTCGAGCGCGAAACGCTGCAGGTCGTGGACGACCAGCGCGGTTGCCCGACCTATGCCGACGACCTGGCCGGGGTGCTGGCGCTGCTTGTCAGCGGGCGTCACCGTGGTATCTTCCAACGGCGCGCCCCGCCTGTTCGACGCTGCTCAGCCGCCGCCTGGAACAGGCCGGCTGCGGGCCGCGCCCGACCTGGCAGGATGCCACGAGGCGCTATGTCGCCCGGCTCGAGGCCGGGCAGGTCGTGCACCCGTAACATTGTCCCGCAGCCCGCGCGGCCCTCGCCGGCGGGAGGGAAAGGACCGCCTGCACCCATGACCATGCCCGCGCAGACCTCGCTCCGCGACCAGGCGGCCGCCCTACTGGCCCGCACGACCGCCGACCTGCAGGCCGCGCTCGGCCGGCTCGGCCCTGCGCAGCTGGAGCCACTGGCGGCGCTGGCGGCCGACGTGCTGGCCGGCTGGGAGCAGGGCGGCAAGCTGCTGGTCTGCGGCAACGGCGGCAGCGCCGCGGACAGCCAGCATATCGCCGCCGAGTTGGTGGGCCGGTTCCTCGACGAGCGTCCGGGTTACGCAGCGCTGGCCCTCACGGTCAACACCTCGACGCTGACGGCCGTCGGCAACGACTACGGCTTCGACGAGATCTTCGCCCGGCAGGTGCAGGCGCTGGGCGGCCCGCATGACGTGCTCCTGGTCCTGTCGACGAGCGGGAATTCGCCCAATTGCGTGCGTGCGGTGGAGCAGGCGCGCCGGCAGGGACTGCGGTCGCACGGCTTCCTCGGGCGCGACGGCGGCAAGCTGCGCGCGCTGGTCGACAGCGCGGTCATTGCGCCCAGTGAGCACACGCCGCGCATCCAGGAGATCCACATCTTCCTCGGTCACCTCCTGTGCCAGCTGCTGGAAGCGGCCCGGCGACCGGCGTGACCCACACGCGCGCATTCCTGGCCAGCCTGAGGCCGCGGCAGTGGACCAAGAACCTGCTGCTGTTCGCGGGCGTCATCTTCGCGCAGAAGCTGGGACAACCCGCCTGCGTCATCCGCGCGGTGCTCGGCGCGATCGTGTTCTGCTTCGCGTCGGGCGTCATCTACGTCTTCAACGATATCGTCGACCGTGAGCTGGATCGTCGGCACCCGCACAAGAAGCTGCGGCCGATCGCGTCCGGCCGGTTGCCGGTGCCGGTGGCTGTCCGTGGGGGACTGGCGCTGCTGGTCGTGGTGCTGGCGGCGGCGGCGCTGCTGGGCTGGAGCTTCCTGGGCGGCGTGGTCTTCTTTTTCGTGTGGAACTGGCTCTACACGCGCGTATTGAAGGGCGTGCGCGTGCTGGACGTGACCGGCATCGGGATGAGCTTCGTGATCCGCGCGACCTGCGGCGTCCTGGTCCTGCTGCCGGCCTGCGCGGACGTCGGCATTTCGCCGTGGCTGTTGCTCTGCACCTTCTTCCTGTCGCTGTTCCTCGGCTTCTGCAAGCGGCGCGATGAACTGCTGAAGATGGTGCCGGGCGGCGCCGAGACGCGGCCCGCCCTGCGCGGCTACAGTGAGCCGATGCTGAACGCGCTGATCGGCATCAGTTTCGCGCTGACGGCGATGGCTTACGCGCTCTACACGGTCTGGCCCGACACGGTCCGCCATTTCGGGACGCGCAACCTTGTCTACACGCTGCCGTTCGTCCTGCTGGGCATGGGCCGCTACCTGTACCTGGTGTTCCTGGAGGACAGGGGCGGCCGTCCGCACGAGATCCTGCTGGTCGACAAGCTGCTGCAGGCGATCGTGATTGCCTGGGTGATCGTGGCCATCCGCATCATCGGTCCCGGCCAGTAGTCGCCGGTCGACAGTTGCCCGGCCGGCCCGACCCGGAGGTTGTATCCGATGAGACCACTCGTTTCCCTGGTTGAGGTCCGGCCCGAGACGATCGAGGCCGACTATCGCCGTGCCCTGGCGTTGGCGGGGCTCGATCGCGCCCCTGCCGCAGGGCCCTGGACCGTGGCTGCCGGCCTGGACGGCGCCCGCTGGCAGGCCGGACGTACCTGCCCGCCCTGGCAGGTGGGCGCAGCGCTGCAGGCGGCTGCGGCCGGTTCCGGGACGGCGGCCGTCGGTGTGGCGGCGGTGGGGCCCGGCGGGCTGCAGGCCTGGCCCACGGCGGCTCCCTGGGGCGGCCTGGCCGGCGGGGCGCCGGGGAAGGATGCCGCCGCCGCGCGAGGCGAGCCGGTCCCGTTCCGGTCGCGCGCCCGCCTGGCGTCGCTGGAGGCGACGGGCGCCGAGCCGAAGGTGCCGTTCGCCCTCCGTCACCAGCCGGTGCTGGCGCTGGCGGCGGCCGATCTCGTCTCGCCGTGGCGGCTGGAAGGCGCCTGCGCCACGCTCGGGCGCCTGATCCTGGCCGGCCATCCGTCGCGCCGCGGCGTGCCCGGGGCAGAGGTCAGGGCCGAGACCGTGGCGGTGCTGCGCGAATTGTTCCCGGCCATGGGAGCGGTGATCGACGGTACCGTGTGGCATGTCGGTCCGGGCGGCCGCACGTTGGCGCGGCATGTCGTCCTGGCCGGCGACGACCCCGTCGCCGTCGATGCGATCGCGCTGCGGCTGGCCGGTTACCGGCCCCGTGAGGTGTCGTGGCTGCGCCTGTGCGCCGAGCGCGATCTGGGCGTCGTGGAGCCGGAACAGATGCGCCTGGTGGGCCATACCGCCTTGCTGGATCTTGACTTCGCCCTGCCTGAACCCACCTTTGCGCGCGCGGCGTTCCCCGGATTCCTGGGCCGCCTGATGCCCGGGCGCGGCAACCGGCCGGCGGGATCGCCACCCGGCGGGCCGTGGGGCGCGCTGTACGCCGACCTGGCCGCGGCCGACCGCGGGTGACACCCAACCCTGACGGGGGCGGATCGATGCAACGGCAAGCCGGCAAAGGCGATGGATTCGTGGATGGGCGCAAGCCCGTCGGCAGGCGCCTGCGCCTGCGGGCGCCGGCCAAGGTGAACCTGCACCTCGAGGTGCTGCGCCGCCGCCACGACGGCTACCACGAGATCGAGACCGTCCTGCAGGCGGTGGCGCTGTTCGACACGGTTGATGTGACCCTGGACGAGCAGTGGCTCGGCCGCGAGCCCGAGATCTCCATCGAAGTCAACGGCCCCGTGCGCGGCGTGCCGTCCGACGAGACCAACCTCTGCTGGCGCGCAGCGCGCCTGTTCTGCCAGGCGCAGCGTGTCTCCGGTCGCCTGCGGCTGGCCCTCGTCAAGGAGATCCCGACGGCGGCCGGCCTTGGCGGCGGCAGCAGCGATGCCGCAGCCGTGCTCGTGGCCTGTGACCGCCTGTTCGGCACCGGGCTCGATCCTGCCGAGATCGAGAAGATGGGCGCCGAACTGGGCGCCGATGTCCCGTTCTTCGTGCGCGGCGGCACCATGCTCGGTCGCGGCATCGGGACCATCCTGACGCCGCTGCCGACGGTTCGCGCCTGCCGGTTCCTTATCATCAAACCAGCCTTGAACTTGAGCACGCCCGACGTCTACGGGCACCTGAATTTGGGATTGACAGTCCATAGCCCCAAAGCTAGCATCGCCGTCATCAAGCCGATTCTGGCCCGTTTTCCGCAGAAAACGTGGCCTGGATTCAACCGGCTGGAGGATGTCGTCCTTCCCGGCCAGCCGGGCTTGCAGAGGCTGGTGCTCGAACTGCGCGAGTCTGCAGTCGTCGCCATGCTCTCGGGCAGCGGGTCAGCCGTCTACGGAGTGTTCCCGATGGATCGCGACCTCGCCCAGGTCGCCGCGGGATACGCAGAGGCGGGGCTGTTCGTTCGGGTCGTCGGGCCGCATCCCGGCGGCGTCGAGATCATGGAAGATTGAGACACGCGGACCGTTGGTCCGCGGCCGGGTTCCTGGGCTTGCCACGGAGAGGGACTGTCTTGGATATTTCCGAAATCAGGATCACCCTGCGTGACGACAACAAGCTGAAGGGATTCGCCAGCATCACCCTTGAGAACGCTTTCGTCATCCGCGGCCTGAAGATCATCGAGGGCGCTTCGGGGCTGTTCATTGCGATGCCCAGCCGCAAGCGCAAGGACGGCACGTTCCAGGACATCGCGCATCCGATCAACATGGCCACGCGCGAGTGGATGGAGAACCAGGTCATCGCGGCGTACCGGCGCGAGATGCAGCGGGTCGAAAGCGGCGAATTGCCGCCTCCCACGGCGCGCGGGCACTACGACGACGATGACGACGACCACGGCTCGGCGATGGCCGGGAGGTATTGACGCACATACCCTGTGACCGGGGTGCGTGCCGGCCGCAGCTCGGTTGGGGCGTCGTCAAGTGGTAAGACACAAGGTTTTGGTCCTTGCATTCGGGGGTTCGAATCCTCCCGCCCCAACCATCCGCTCCCGCCCAGCCGCCGCCCAGGCGGCTTTCCCTTTGTTCCAGCCGATTTCACGTTGCCCGGCGCGTCGCCGGCGTGTAGCTTCTGCCCGGTCGGCATGGGCCCGCGGAGGCCTGTGCCGACGCGCCGCCGCACCGCCTCCGCCCGCGCCCGTGCCACCGCCTGCCAGGAGTCGAAAGATGCGCAACGATCTGGTCGTGATGACGGGAAACGCCCATCGCGCGTTGGGTGAGCTCATTGCCGCGAACCTCAACATCGACCTGCTGCAGGTCGACGCGGGGCGCTTCTCGGACGGCGAGATCCAGATCAAGATCGGCGAGAACATCCGCGGCACCGATGTCTTCATCGTGCAGCCGACGATGCCGCCGGCCGAGAACATCATGGAGCTGCTGCTGCTGATCGATGCGGTGCGCCGCGCCTCGTGCCGGCGCGTGACGGCCGTGATCCCGTACTTCGGCTACGCGCGCCAGGACCGCAAGGACCAGCCCCGCGTGCCCATCGCCGCCAAGCTGATGGCCGACCTGATCACCACCGCGGGGGCCAACCGCGTGCTGACGATCGACCTGCACGCGCCACAGATCCAGGGCTTCTTCAACATCCCGGTCGACCACATCTACTCGGCGCCGGTGTGGCTGAACTACTTCCGCGACCGTACGCGCGACAACCTTGCTGTCGTGGCCCCGGACGTGGGCTCCATCAAGATGGTGCGCGCCTTCGCCAAGCGGCTCGACGCCAGCCTGGCGATCATCGACAAGCGCCGCCCGCGCCCGAACGAGGCCGTCGTGATGAACTTCATCGGCGACGTCAAGGGCAAGGAAGTCGTCATCTTCGACGACATGATCGACACCGCCGGTACCCTGGCCGACGCGGCGCGGGTCTGCCATGAACAGGGCGCGCTGTCGATCACCGCCTGCTGCACGCATGCCCTGCTGTCGGGACGGGCGCTGGAACGCCTGAGCGCAGCCCCGATCCGGGAAGTCGTTGTCAGCAATACGATTCCGTTCGATCGCTTCGACCAGTGCGCGAAGATCCGCGTGCTCGACATCTCGGCCCTGCTGGCCGACGCCATCGAGCGCATCCACCTGGAGAAGACGGTCAGCGCGTTGTTCGTCTAGTCCGGGCCGGGAACCGCCGCGCCTTGACACGGCGGCGGCGCGGTACTTTCTTGGGCAGTCCTTTTCCGGTTTCCGACTTTGGCGCCGCCGCAGGCGGGTCGCCTTGTCATCATGTTGGTGGAGGAAAGATCCGATGAGCCTGGTGAACCTGAACATCCATCCGCGGACGACCGCCGGCAAGAACGAGAACCGGCGCACCCGCGCCGCCGGCCGCGTCCCCGCCGTGCTTTACGGGAAGGGCCGCGCCACGGCCAGCATCGAACTGGAAGGCCACGCCTTCGAGGTCGCGCTCAAGCACCTCGGCGGCCGCAGCGCCATCTTCCAGTTGCACCAGGCCGGCATGGAGGAGGGTCATATCGCCCTGCTGCGTGAAGTGCAGCGCCACCCGGTCAGCGACATGATCCTGCATGTCGACCTGCTGGAGATCCCGCAGGGCCAGACCATGGTCGTCGACGTGCACGTGCACGTGACCGGCGCCAATCCCGTGGTGAAGTCGGGCGAGGCCTCGGTCTCGATCGCCCACAATTCGGTCGAAGTCAGTTGCCTGCCGCGCGAACTGCCCGAGTTCGTCGAGCTCGACATCAGCGAGCTGGGCCTGAACGACAAGGTCTTCGCGCGCGACCTGAAGGTGCCCGGCGGCGAGGTCGTATCCGACCCCGACATGCTGATCCTGAGCATCAAGCCTGCGTCGCTGTTCGTCGAGGAAGCCGTCGCTTCCGTTGAGGCCGCGGCGCCGGTCGAGGCCGCCAAGGGCGGCAAGCCCGATGACAAGGGCGACAAGAAGGCCGAGAAGAAGACGGACAAGAAGACGGACAAGAAGTAGCCTGACGGTACGGCCACTGGCGCCGACCGGAAATGCCCACAGCCGGCCGCCCTTGCGGTCGGCTGTCGCATATCCGGTGGCAGCCGCCCCGGCAACGGCGAAGGGATGGTCCATGACAAGCGCAGCGCCCCTGCTGGTGGTCGGACTTGGCAACCCGGGCCGGCGTTACCGGCACACCCGGCACAACGTCGGCTTCCTCGTCGTAGAGGAACTGGCCAGGCGCCTCGGCTGGACGTTCCGCGACGGCGCCGGCCCCTGGCGCGAAGCCGCGGCGCCGGTCGGCGAGGGTCCGTTCGTGCTGCAGCAGCCGTTGACCTACATGAACCTGAGCGGTGAGGCGGTGGCCGGCCTGGCGGCCGTGCGCGGCTGGCCGCTGTGGCTTCCCGGCACCGCCGCGCCCGCCGCGCCCGCCGCGACCGGACCGGCGGCCGATCCGGCCGCGGGGGCCGAGCCTTCCCTGCCGCCTCCGGTCCCCGGCCTGCGGCCGCTGGTGATCTGTGACGACCTGGCCCTGCCGCTGGGGGCGGTGCGCCTGCGGGCCGGCGGCAGTTCCGGCGGCCAGAAGGGGCTCGCCTCGGTGATCGAGACGCTCGGTCACGACGATTTCCCGCGCCTGCGCCTGGGCATCGCCCCGCAGGGCGAGCCGGTGCCCCCGGCGCAATGGCCCGATTTCGTGCTGACCCCGTTCACCGACGCGGAGCACGAGGTGGCAGGCCCGATGGTGGCCTGGGCCGCGGATGCGGTCACCTGCTTGGTTGAAGAAGGGGTCGGGGCCGCGGCTTCACGATTCAACCGCCGCTGAGGGCGGCGTTTATCCCGTCCTTGCGCGGCGGCCGGCCGCATCCTATACTTTTCCATTCCGCGCAAGCGGTTGCGGGCCATTGTGCCCGCCACAAAGCTCAACAGCGTTAACGTGCTGTGATTAGCTGTGTGCTCACATCCCTACCCGGGCTGACGTCCCGGCGACCCCTCGCGGGCCCGCCGTGGCGAATAGAGACCCGGGTCGATCTGTCCGAGGGGAGGTGTTACCAGTGAAGAAGTACGAATGTGTCTTTATCCTGCGGGCCGACCAGCCCGAGGCCGCCATGCAGGCCCGGGTCGATCGCTGCAAGGAGATCATCGCCGCGCATAGCGGTGAAGTGACCCTTGAGAACCACTGGGGCGTGCGTCGCCTGGCTTACGAGATCGAGTTCGAAAGCCGTGGCAACTACATGTTCCTGAAGTTCAACAGCAACGGTACGGTCGTCGCCGACCTGGACAAGTTCCTGCGCCAGGACGACCAGATCCTGCGCCACCTCGTGGTGGTGGACGAGGACTGGGCCGAGCGCAATCGCGCGTCGATGGCCAAGCGCCGGGCGATCAGGCCCGTCGAGGCCACGCCCGCGCCCGCGCCGATCGTCGAGGCTACGGAGTAGGGCTCCGTCAGCCGGCGTCCCCAGGAACTTGTGCCGACCGGGTCACAGTACCCGGCGGCCTCTCGAGGAAAGGAGGATCCGATGGCTCGCAAGAATCTACGGATCAAGAAGAAGAAGAAGAAGAGGCGGCACGGGAAACAGAAGGTCTGTTTCTTCACCAAGACCGGCATGATCGCCATCGACTACAAGGACGAGGAGACCCTGCGTCGCTTCGTCACGGAGCGTGGCAAGATCGCCCCGCGTCGCAATACCGGCACCAGTCCCAAGTTCCAGCGCCCCCTGGCCACGGCCATCAAGCGCGCCCGGCACCTGGCCCTGCTGCCGTTCGTGAAGGAATACTACCGGTAGCACCGGCCCGGTCCGGTGGTGGAGAACAGGTGACCGTGAAGCCCGGACCATCGGCACTGTTGTCTCCTGTCGCTGCGTTCATCACCCTGGCAGTTGCCTGGGCGGTGGCGCGGGCCGGTGCGGATCTGGCGGCCGGGGGCCAGATCGGCGGCTTCTGGCTTCTGGTGGTCTTGCCGGCGCCCTTGATGGTCGCTGTTGCCTGGGGTCGGGCCGCGTGGGCCGAGACCAGGTTGTGGCGACTGGCGGTGTCGGTGGTGGCCTGGCTGGCTGCCGGGTACCTGCTGCTGTCGGCAGCGGACACCTGGCAGATGACGGCGAACGTCGCGGCGGGCCTCGTGGCCGGTGCGGCGTGGCGGCGCGGCTGGCGGCCGGACGTTGCCCTGGCAGGTGTGGCCCTGGTGCTGGCGCCGTTGCTGATCTGGGCCGTGGTCCAGATGCCGGTGCGTGAGCAACTGGCGGCGATCACCGACCAGTCGCTGAAGATGCTCGAGCAGCAGGCCCCGCCGGGTACCGATCCGGCGGAACTGGCCAAGGCGCGCGAGATCGGCCGGCAGCGCTTCGCGCAGCTGACCGACCTGACGGCTCGCCTGTACCCGTCGCTGATCGGCACGGGGCTGCTGGGGCAGGCGGTGGTGATCCTGCTTCTGGTCCGGGTAACGGGCCGGAAACTGGTGACCGTGCCGTCGCCCCGCCGGCTGCCGCCGTTCGCGCAGTGGCGGTTGCCGTTCTATGTCGTGTGGGTGCTGGCGGTGGGCATCGGACTGATGATCACCCGCAAGGCACCCTTGGCGGACGCGGGGCTGAACCTGTCGGTTCTGGCTGCTGCGCTCCTGAGTGTGCAGGGACTGTCCGTCCAGTACCACTTGTCGCGGCGATTCCTGCCGCCGGCGGGACTGGTCATCTACTGGACCCTGATGGGGCTGGCGTTCGTTCCCCTGGTGGTCACCAGCGTGCTGCTGGGACTGGCCGACCAGTGGAGGGACCTGCGACGGCTCGACTCCGGCGCGAACGACGCCGGAAGCCAATGACCAAAGGTGGTTAAGTGATGGAAATCATCCTGATGCACAACGTCGAGAACCTCGACCGCATGGGCGACACGGTGTCGGTCAAGCGCGGCTTCGCGCGCAACTACCTGATCCCGAAGGGTCTGGCGGTTGTGTCGTCCGAGGCTCATCGCAAGCTCGTGGCGGCCCACCTCAAGCAGGAGGCCAAGCGCGAGGACCAGCGCCTGGGCGAAGCCCGTGTGCTGGCGGCGAAGATCGGCACGCTGTCCTGCACCCTGGCCGTTCAGGCGGACGAAGAGAACAAGCTCTTCGGTTCGGTGACCGCGCGCGACATCGCGGCCGTCCTGCACAGCGACCACGCCACCATCGAGCACAAGCAGGTGCTGCTGGAGGAGCCGCTGAAGATGCTGGGCGAGTACGACGTCGAGGTGAAGATCTACGGCGACGTTCGGGTCATCGCGAAGGTGAACGTCGTCAGGTCCTGACCGACGGGAGACCGCGATGAACTCCACGCCGAGGATGCGGTCCGCGGCTGATGGCCATTCGGGCGACGGGATCCGGGGGATCTGCGTCATCATGGCCGGAGGCCGCGGTACGCGTTTCTGGCCGCTCAGCCGGACGTCGCGACCCAAGCAGCTGCTCGACCTGGGCTCAGGTCGCAGCCTGCTGCGCGATACGTTCGAGCGCGTGGTGCCGCTGGTCGGCGCCGACCGGGTGCTGGTGGTCACCGCCGGCGACCTGGCCGATGCGATACGGGCCGAACTGCCCGAAGTGCCGGGCGACCACGTCATCACCGAACCGGTGGGCCGCAACACCGCGCCCTGCGCCGTGCTCGGCATGGGCCTGGCGCGGCGCCTCGACAGTGCGGCGCCGGTGGCGCTGCTGCCTGCCGACCACCACATCCCCGACGGAGAGGCGTTCCGCGCCCAGCTCGAGGCGGCTTTCGCCCTCGTGGCGTCGACGCCGGCTGTTGCCACGTTCGGCATCCGGCCGACGCATCCGCACACGGGTTACGGCTACATCGAGGTGGCCGCCGGCGACACCGGCACCGAGCCCCGGGACGGCCTGGCCTTCGTCGAGAAGCCGGACGCGGCCACGGCCGCACGGTATGTCGACGGCGGGCGCCATTTCTGGAACAGCGGCATCTTCGTCTGGAACCAGGCCTGGTTCGGCACCATGGCCGACCGCTACCTGGCCGACGTCCGCCGCCTGATGGCGCAGCCGATCGAGACATTTGGAACCGGGGCCTTTGCCGAGGCGTTAACGGTTGCTTATGGCGTGTGTCCCGCCGCCTCCATCGACCAGGCCATCATGGAAAAGCTCCCGGGCTTCACGGTGATCCCGGCGGCCTTCGGCTGGTCGGACCTGGGGGACTGGGAAGCCTGGGGCGAACTGGCCGGTGAGTTGGCCGGCGATCCCGAGGGCGCCGATGCCGGCGCCAACCGCGGCCGCGCCGACCTGCTGGCACTGTCCAGCCGGGGGAACATCGTGCGCGGTGACCGGCGCCTGGTCGCCCTGGTCGGGGTGGACGACCTCGTGGTGGTCGATACGCCCGACGCACTGCTGATCTGCCGCCGGGACCAGACCCAGCGGCTGCGCGACGTGATCACACTGTTGGAGAAGGACGGTCGCCGCGACCTGCTGTAGGCTGTGGTCGTCCGTCGAAGTCGTCGATAACGCAATCCTGCAAGGAGTCGTCGTCATGGTCCGCGTCCTGCGTATGATCCCTGCCGCTCTGGCGGCCATGTTCCTGCTCGCGGCTACTGCCGGCTGTCAGCAGCAGCAACAGACCTCCGGCGCCGGCTTCGGCTGGAAGCCCCTGTTCGGCGACCTGGCAAAGGACGCGACGCCGGTCATCGCCCAGGTCGGCGACATCGAGATCACGCAGGCCGACCTGGAGCTGTTCATCGACGAACAGCCGGACCGCTCGAAGGACCAGTTCGCAGGTCCCGAGGGTGAGCGTGTCGCCTTGCGCCGCATGGTCGAGCAGGCGCTGATGGTTACCGGCGCCGTCGAGCGGAAGCTGTACAACGACCAGGTGGTCGCCCGCTCGCTCGTGATGCAGCGCCGGCTCACGCTCGACCGCGCCATGCGGCAGTACGGGTTGCTGCGCGACGCGGCCCCGACCGCGGAGCAGATGCGCGAGTTCTACGAGAAGAACATCGGCCGCTACAAGCAGCAGGGCATGGTGCGCGTTCGTCATATCGAGTGTGCTTCGAAGGCCGATGCCGACCGTGCCTTCCGCCGCCTGCAGGCCAAGAGCCCCGTGGATGACTGGGTGAAGATCTGCGAGGAATTCAGCCTCAATGACAAGACCAAGAAGCTGTCCGGGGATGCGGGCTGGATGAGCGACGGCACCGTGGTGCCGCTGGTCGAGTCGGGCGCGGAATTCTCGAAGGCCGTGTTCAACCTGCCCATCGGCGTGAGCCCGCCGATGCAGATCGGCGGCAAGTGGCAGGTTGTCGAAGTCACGCACCGCGAGTTCGAGCGCAACTCCTCGTTCGCGGAATCGAAGGACATGATCAAGAACGAGATGTTGCCTGGCTTCCAGGACGGCGTCATCAAGGACTACCTGAAGGAAGCCCGCGCCAAGTACGGCGTGAAGCTGATGGGCCGCTTCACTCCCGGCCAGGGCATGACGCCGCAGCAGCTGTTCGAGCGCGCGATGCTGAACCAGGACATCATGCGCCGGATCGACATCCTCCTGATGATCGCCGACGACTTCCCCGATTCCGATCGTGCCGATGACGCCATGTTCATGGCCGCCAACACGGCCATCGAGAACCTGGTGGACCTGAGCGTGGGCGCGGCCATTCTCGAGGACCTGGTCGAGCTCTATCCCCAGAGCGACCTGATCGACGACGCCAACTTCATCCTGGAGAACCTGTACAACCCCAAGTTCCGCCAGCCGACCTCGATCGAGGATATCCGGCGCTGACGGGCAGGAGGCGGGCATGGCCAGGATCGGAACGCGCGGTGCGGGGCTTCGCTGCCGGCAGGCGGCGGTAGTCCTGCTGACGATGGCGGCCTGCGCCGGCCTGGCCGGCGCGGGCGACGGCCTGAGCGGACCGGACCGGGAGCAGGCCCGGCGCCTGTATGCGCAGCTGAAGGCGGCCAGTGAACAGCAGCGTTCCCGCCAGTGCCTGGAACTGGCCGGAACGCTGCTCGACTATTACCCGGCGTTCGACCGCAACGACGAGGTGCTGACTCTGGCTGTCGACGCCGCTGCCCGGTTGGGCGACAAGCGGCATGCCCTGGCGCTCACCGATGAGCTGCTGGCCGATCATCCGGACAGCCCGCTGGTGGACGGCGCGCTCGAGCGCGCGGCGCAGATCGCGGTCGCGGCCGGCGATTCGTTGCGGGCGGCCCACTTCCTCGTCCTGCACTACGACCGCGACCCGGTGCGCGGGCAGCGCGACGACGGCGCCCCGCGCAGCGCGCCGCTTCTGGAGCGGCTCTCGACAGGACAACTCGCCGACCTCGTGATCTTCCACCCGGACAGTGCGCTGCTGCCGTGGCTGCAGTGTCGGCGCGTGCAGAGTCTGCTCGACGCCGGCCGCGATGCGGACGCGCGCTCCGTGGCCGCCGACCTTGAGCTGGCGGCCCCCGGCGACCGCTGGACGGTCGCGGCGCTGAATCTCCTCGGCCTCTCCTCGCCGCTGCAGGCAAGCGTCCGCCGCGAGCCGGACGGGCCGGTGCACCCGCGGCAGGTGGGGTTGTTGTGCCCGCTCACCGGCCGCTACGCCGAGTTGGGCGCCGCCTTCCACGACGCAGCTCGCCTGGCCCTGCAGGCGACCAACCAGGAACTCCGGCGCGAATTCACGCTGGTGGTCGAGGACACCGGCGGCGATCCGGTCAATGGTGCCCTGGCCGCGCGTCGCCTGTGCCGGGAGCGCGGGAGCATTGCGCTGTTCGGCGACCTGCTCAGTGATCCGACCACGGCTGCGGCCGTGGTGGCGGAGCAGTACGGCGCACCGCTGGTCTCACCCACGGCGACGAACGACCGGATCTGGGAGATCGGCCCCAACGTCTTCCAGACGAACCTGACGGGCCAGTTCGAGCCGCGCCTGCTGGCGAACCTGGCCAGCACGGTGCTGCTGAAATCCACCTATGCCGTGCTCTACCCCGACGAGCCCGAGGGTCGCCGTCATGCCGACGCCTTCGTCGCCGAGGTCGAGCGGCTCGGTGGTCGGGTTGTCGCACAGGTGGCGTTCGCCCCGGAGGCGATCGATTTCCAGGAAGCCGTCCTCGAAGTGCGCGGCCGGCGCCCCGAAGTGCTCTTCGTGCCGGCAACGGTCGAGCAGATGATCCTCCTGGGACCGCAATTGGAGTTCCACCGGGTCGGCGCGCTGGTGATGGGGCTCAGCACCTGGAACAGTGCGCTGTTGGCCGAGAGCGCGGGGAAGTCGCTCGAAGGCGCCGTGTTCCCGGACAACTTCCCGCTCTACCCGGCGCACTGGGCCGAGTCGTTCGCCGCTGCCTGGCCTGCAGGCAACTACCCGCCTGAAGCCGCGGAGCTGGCGTTGCAGGCCTACCAGTCGCTGCGCATGCTGCTCGACACTCTGGCCGGCAGCGGTGCCCGCACGCGGACGGAACTCGCCGACGCCCTGCGTCGCCGCATCTCGCGTGATGAACTCGATGTCGCGGGCCCGGAGTCGTATGCCGCCACGGTGCGCGTGATGCGGGAGCAGCACGCCGTTCCCTTCCCGGCGGCGCTGTACACGACCGGCTGGGAGCCGGCCGCTCCGGCGCCGGCCGCACCGGAAGCGCCTAGGGACGACCGGCGTTGAAATAGGGGCTGCGGAAGCGCCAGGGCAGGACCAGCTGGCGGCCGCGCTGCGGATCCACGCGCCAGCCCAGTTTCCACTGCTGCACGGCCTCGAGCACGGCCTGCGCGAACACCTCGCCGCCCTCGTTGCTCACCAGTTGTGCCGCCGTCACGTTGCCCTGCGGGTCGACGAAGATCCAGACCACCACGTTGATGACCGGTCGCCGGCGGTCCTGCTCGCTGGCCAGCACCGGGTATTCCGGTCGCACCAGGTGCAGGATGTACCAGTCGCGCGACGTCTGCTGCGGCAACAGCAGCTGGACGGATTCGTCGAACAGCGCGTCGACGATGGCGTCGGCCGGGTCGACCACCGCCTCGCCGGCGCGGTCGGTGGCTTCGACGGTCATGGGGACAGTCTCGACGGCCCGATCGTCCGTGCGTTCGGGCAGCACCTCGAGGCGGGCCGGGGGCGGAGGTACCTGAAGCGACCGCGGCAGGCGGTGCATGGCGTCGGCGCCGTCATCGATCGAGATCTCGGGCATGATCTCGAGTTCGCCGGGGGCGCCGTAATAGGTGAGGCTGCGCACGATCCCGGTTTCCTGCGGCCCCAGCCAGACCAGCAGCAGCAGCGCCAGCAGGGCGATGCCGGCCGCGACGGCCAGCCGCCGGGGGCCGCCCTGGCGGAAGCGCACCTGGGCCGCGGTCGTGAAGGACTGCGGTGGCGGGGCGGGCTGGGCTGGACCGGGCTTGGGCATCTCGGGCTTGGACATCTCGGGTACGGTTACCTCTTGCTTCGGTGCTCCCGTCGGGATCGCCGGCCCCTCCCGGCAGGGGAGGACGCCGCAGCGCCTGACGTTAGCGAGGCGGGCGCCGGCGCGCCAGTGCCATCGCACCCCGGCCGTCTGGACATCCGCCCGCACATCTGGTAATTTGGCGGCCACGAGATCATCTCGGCTCCGGCAGGCGCACCGGGCCGCCGCAAGCGGCCATATTCTTGTCGTCGGCGGCCGCCTCCATCGCCAGGCAAGGATGCGTGATCCCGATGTCCGACCTCCAGTCCCGTCTCCGGGAAATCCCGCAGGTCAGCGCCGTATTGGAAGATACGCGTCTGGCTGGGTTTCTCGAGGGTCGGCGCCGCGCCTGGGCGGGAAGGGTCGTGCAGGAGGAATGCGAGCGCCTGCGGGCGCGGTTGCGCGAGGACCGCGGCCCGGTGGCGGTCCGGGCGGTCCTCCACGAGGAACTGGTCGCCGTCGTGACGGCCCGTTGCCGGCGGCTGTTGCGGCCGGCCTGGACCCGGGTGCTGAACGGGACGGGCGTGGTCGTGCATACGAACCTGGGCCGGGCGGGCCTGCCGGCGGCGGCGGCCGACGCGGCTCGCGAGGTCGCGCTGAGGTACAGCGACCTCGAGCTGGACCTGGAAACCGGCCAGCGGGGGCATCGCGGGCGGCTGGTGGAGCGCAAGGCGGCCCTGCTGGCCGGCGCCGGCGATGCGCTGGTCGTGAACAACAACGCGGCAGCGCTGTGGCTTGCCGTGCGGCACCTGGCAAAGGGTGGGCCGGTGCTGCTGTCGCGCGGTGAGATCGTAGCGATCGGCGGCTCGTTCCGCCTGCACGAGATCATCGCGGAGACGGGCAGCGCCCTGATCGAGGTGGGGACCACCAACCGCACCACGGTCGACGACTACCGGCGCGCGCTGGTGCCCGGCGCCGTCGTACTCAAGGTGCACCGCAGCAATTTCGCCATGCAGGGCTTCACTGCCGAAGCCCCGCTGGCCGAATTGGCGGCGCTCTGCGCCGAAGCGGGCTGCCCGCTGGTGTACGACGCGGGCAGCGGGCTGCTGGTGGCGCCGGGCGATCTGGGCCTGCCGGAAGGCGAGTCGCTGCTCGCCGAGGACGTGGCCACGGGCTGCACACTCGTGACCTGCAGCGGCGACAAGCTGCTGGGCGGTTGCCAGGCGGGACTCATCCTCGGCGATGCCGGGCGGATCGCGGCGCTTCGCGAACACCCGCTGCGGCGGGCCGTGCGCGTGGACAAGATGACGCTCGCCGCGCTCGATGCGGTGTTGACGGCGTACCTCGACGCGACGGGGTTGCCGGCGCTGCCGGCGCTGGCGGCGCTGGCGCTGACGACAACCGAGTTGGCGGCGCGCGCCGAATCGTTGCGGCGGCTTGTTGCTGCGGGGCTGCCCGCCGGCTGGACCGCCGCCGTGGTGGCCGGCGTCTCGAGCGTGGGCGGTGGCGCCTGCTCGAGTGCCGAACTGGAAACCCGGCTCCTCGTGTTCGAGGGGCCGCGTGCAGAACTCGAAGCGTGCCACCAGCACCTGCGTCGGCAGGACCCGGCGCTGGTGACGCGATTGAACCAGGATGGATTGGCCGTCGATCCGCGCACCATCGCGGAAGACGAGATGCCGTTGGTGGCCGCCGCGTTCACGACGGCTTGGGCCGCAGCCAGGGACGGAGTCGAGCATCGTGGCTGACCGCCAGTACATCGCCGGACTGCCGCTCTTCGTTGCCGATGTGGCCGCGTTGCCGGAGAAGTTCGAGTCCGGCACGTCGTTCTGGAAGGCCTTGGATAAGTTGACGCCGGGTGACCGCCTGGCCGGCCAGCTGGACCACCTTCTCGGGGGCGCCTCGTCGCCGCGCGTGTGGCTGCTGCTCCATGAGCCGGGTCAGCCGCAGCTGAGCGCCGTTGCGGCGCTCATGCTCGCGCGTGCCCTCAACGCGCGCGGCCAGAACGTGCTGGTGCTCGACGCCGACGAGGCCGGCGCGGCGCTGACCATCTGGAGCGAGCGCGAAGAGACCGAGGGCTGGATCGACGTGGCGCGCTTCGGCGCTTCGGTGCTGGCCGCCGGGGTCGACCTGCCGTTCCGGGGTGCGCGCGGACTCCTGCTGGGCGTGGGCTCGTTCGTGCCGACCGACGTGACCACCGATGAGATCGTCTCGCTGCTCGGACGCCTGCGCCACCAGGCCGACGACATTCTCGTGGTGGCGGCCGTCGGGCCGGCGGCACTGCCCTGGGCGCGTCGCGCGGACCGCCGCCTGTTCTGCTGGGACCGTTCGGCGCGCGGCGAAGCGCAACTCGGTCCGGTGTTCGGGCCGTTCGCCGCCGAGGGTGTGCCGCTGACGGGCCTCGTGGCCTACGGCGAAGCCGCGGCGGCGATGCCGGCGGCTGCGCCGCCGTCCCCGGAGCCGCCGCTCGCCGATCCGATCCGCGTGAAGCCGACCGTCGCCGAGCCTGCCGAAGCCACGGTCAAGGCCGGCGGTCCGGAGCCGGTGCGGGTCGCGCCGGTTTCGCCGCCGGTTTCGCAGCCGGCGCCGCCGCCGCCGTCGCCGCCCGCAGCGCCCCGCACGTCGCCCCCGGTGACGCCGCCGCCGATGCCGGTGGAGGCCCTGCGTCCCGAAGTCGACCTCGGCGCCGAACTGGAGCCGCCGCGGGGGACGCCCCGCATGTTCTGGGCCGCCGCCGCCGTGTTCGGCCTGGCGCTGGTGGCCATCTCGTGGTATTGGACCACGCACATCCGCGTGCCGCCCGGCGGCTACTTCGAGCCCGTGGTGACGCGCGAGGAGCCGCAACCGGCCGCTCGCGATTCGGTCACGTCGCCCGGGACGGTGGGCGGCAGCATGCCGGACAGCCTTGCCGCTGCGGGAAGCGCTGAGCCCGCGCGTCGCGTGGCCGAAGCCGGCGGCCTGGCCTCGATCGGCGACACGTTGCCGGCATCGCGCACGCCCGCCGCGCCGGTCGAGCCGAAGGTCAGCGCACCCGAGTCGCCCGCATCCGGCCGCCCGGCGCCTTTCGATCGCGCACCGTACAGCGTGCCGGCGGGACAGGCGGGCTGGGCGCTGCACGTGTACTCGCTGGCCGACAGCGCCAGCGCCGCCGCGCAGGTGGCGGAGCTTGAACGAAGCGGACTGCGCACTGCGGTCCGCATTGTCGAGATCAGGGAAAAAGGCGGCCGCTGGTGGCGCGTCTATGTGGGCAGCTTCCCGACGCGTTCGGCGGCGAACGCAGCCCTGCCCGCGCTGCTGGACCGCCTCCAGGCCACGTGGGCCGAGCCGGCCCGCATCCAGGATTCAACGCCGTGACCGCCCGGACCCCGCGTCCGGCCGCGCCGCGGCCCGTGCCTTCGGCATCCGAACACCGCGCGAGGCGCGGAAAGGTGTTCCTGTGCGTCTGAAATCCATCGAACTGCAGGGATTCAAGTCCTTCGTCGACCGTACCAGGCTGGAATTCGACCATGGCATCACGGCCATCCTCGGTCCCAACGGCTGCGGCAAGTCCAACGTGGTTGACGCGGTGCGCTGGGTGCTCGGCGAGCAGTCGGCGAAGCAGCTGCGCGGCGGCAAGATGGACGACGTCATCTTCAAGGGCACGACCAAGCGTCGGCCCGTGGGCATGGCCGAGGTGACGCTCACTTTCGAGAACGAGGACCGTGGGCTGCCGATCGACTTCTCGGAAGTGGCGATCAAGCGCCGGGTCACCCGCGACGGCGGCAGCGACTACTTCCTGAATGGCGCGGCCTGCAGGTTGAAGGATCTTCGCGATCTCTTCTTCGACAGCGGCGTGAACAACACATCGTACTCGATCATCGAGGAGTCGATGATCAAGTCGATCCTCAACGAGAACAACGACGACCTGCGGCACCTGCTCGAAGAAGGCTCGGGCATCACCAAGTACAAGGCCCGCCGCAAGGAGACGCAGCGCAAGCTGGACCGCACGCAGAGCGACCTGGTGCGGCTCTACGACATCATCGACGAGATCGGCAAGGAAGTGCGCTCGCTGCAGCGCCAGGTGGGCAAGGCGCGTCGGCACCAGCGTCTGTACGGCGAGATCCGTTCGCTGGACCTGATGGTCGCCGGTCGTCGGCACCACGAACTGGATGCACGCGAGACCGAGGCCCGTGACCGCCTGCAGGAATTTCGCACCCTTGCCGAGGCTGGCGTGGGTGAGCTGGCAGAGCTGCAGGCCTGCATCGAGACCGCGCGCCCGACCATCGACGAGCGCGAGGCCGAGCGTCGCCAGCTGGAAGAAGCCCTGCACGCGTTCGAGGAGGACCTCCAGGAGACCGAGCGCCAGGTGCTCGTGCTCGAGCATCGCATCGACGAGCAGCGGCGTCGCATCGAGAGCGCCGAGAACGGCATTGCCGAAGCCGAGGCGCGCCATGGCGACCTGAACGGCCAGATCGGCCGCCTCGACGAGAGCCTCGCGCAGGTTCGCGACGAGTTGGAGGGCGCCGCGCGCCTGCTGGCCGAGCGCGAGGAGGAACTGCAGATCCTCGAGGACCGCCTGGCGCGCGACCGCGCGGCGCTGGACGACGCGACGACACGCAATCTCGAGGTGATCGAGAACGACGCGACGCAGCGGAGCCGCCTGCGCGAACTGCAGGTGAAGCAGGAGAACCGCCGCGAGCGTTCAGCAATCCTCGCGCAGGACCGCGAAGGCGTACTGGAGCACGGACGTGTTGCCGAGGCGCAGCTGGCGGAGGTCGGTGCGAAGGTGGACCCGGCGCGGCAGCGCCGACAGGAGATCCTCGCCGAGCTCGCGGGCTACGAACGCGAGGAGACCGATCTCGAAGTCTCGGCTTCCGCGCTGCAGGAAGAAGCGGCAGCGCTGTCGGGACGGCGCGAGGCCGCGCGAAGCACGCACGAACTGCTGCGCCGCCTGCACGAGGAGTACGAAGGCTACGGCAAGGGGCCGCGCGAGATCCTGCGCCGCCACGCGGGCGAACCGCGCCTGGTCGGTGGCCTGGCCGACCAGCTGTCGGCCGCGCCGGCCGACCTGCCGGCGCTGGCGGCGTTGCTGGGCGAAGTGCTGGATGCCGTCGTGGTCGACGGCTGGGAGACGGCTGCCGACCTGGTCGGTGAGCTGCGACGCGACGAACTGGGCCAGGCCAGCCTGATCTGCCAGGGCGGTTTCGAGGGCGGCGGAGCGGCGGTCGGCGATACACCTGCGGGGGGACGCCCGGCGCGCGAGGCGATCACCGGCCCGGGCGCCGCGATCCCGGCCCTGCGCGGGTTGCTCGCACGCTCGTTCATCTTCGACACCGACGACGAGGCGGCCCTTGCCGCCTCCTCCTGGCGCGAAGCGACGCCCATCGTCTGCGTGAGTCGCCACGGCCTGCTCGTGACCAGCGACGGCCGCATCCGCGGTGGTCGCGGCGAGGGCTCGGACACCGGGCTGCTGGGACGTCGTGAGCGCCTCGACGAGATCGAGAACGAGATCGCCGCGCTCGAGGAGCGCACCGCCGTGGCGCAACAGCGCGTGGCGGCCAATCGCGCGCGCCGCGAGGACGTGCGCGTGGCCCTGATCAACGGTCGCGGCCGCCTCTCGGCCGGCGACAACGAGCTGAATGGCCTGCAGGTGCAGATCGCCGAACTGACCCACCGGCGCGACACGGCCGGCCAGCGCGCAGCGGAGATGGAACAGGAGCGCGGTCGCCTGGAGCAGGAGATCGCCGAACTGGCCGCGGCTGAACAGCAGATGACCGACCTGCTGAGCGAGAGTGGTCGCGCGCGCCAGGACAGCACCATGCATCGCGAGGAGCTGCGCAAGCGCGTCGAGGACGCCCAGATGGAGCGCGACGAAGCGCGCGCCAACCTGTCCGAACAGCGCATGGGGCAGCAGCGGCGCGAGAGCCGTGAGCGCGAGACCGAGACGGCGCTGGCGCACTTGCGCGAGAGCATCGCCGAGCTGTTCGCCCGGCGCGAGCGGCTCTCGGAGGAGATCGAGGCCGGCAAGCTGACGCGCGAGTCGCTCAGCGAGGAGCTGGTCACCAAGCGCGACATCCTTGCGCGCGCCATGGACGAACGCGAGCGCCGTCGTTCGGTGGTCCGGGCCGCGGCCGACGGCATCAACGCCCTGCACGAGGAGACCGCGGTGTGGAACCGCCGCGTGCAGGAGATCGAGAAGCAGCGCGGCGGTTTCCGCGAGCAGGCGCACAGCCTCGAGACCGAACTGGCCACGCTGGACGTGCGCCGCAACAACCTCGAGGAGCGCGTCGAGGAGCAGTGGAAGGGTTCGTTCCGCGAACTGGTGGCCTCTGTGGTGCCGGAGCACCTGCCGTCCGAGCTGCAGATCGACGAAGGCGTCTTCCAGATCGCCCAGGCCGAGGAACTGCTCGAGGACCGGCGGAAGAAGCTGGCCGAACTGGGCCCGATCAACCACCTCGCGCTCGAGGAATACGACACCAAGAAGGAACGGCTCGATTTCCTCGAGAAGCAGCGCGACGACGTCGAGAAGGCCCGCGACGACCTGACCAAGGCCATCAGCGAGATCAACCGCACGGCCCGCAAGCGGTTCGTGCACACGTTCGAGGAAGTGCGGCGCAACTACATCGCCGTATTCGAGACGCTGTTCAAGGGCGGCCGTTGCGACCTGCAGCTGCAGAAGACCGATGACCCGCTGGAGAGCAACATCCTCATCACGGCGCAGCCCACGGGCAAGGTCATCGACACGGTGTCGCTGCTCTCGGGCGGCGAGCGCTGCCTGACCGCGTTGTCGCTGCTGTTCGCGGTGTACCTGGTCAAGCCGTCGCCGTTCTGCATGCTCGACGAGGCCGACGCGCCGCTCGATGACGCGAACATCGGCCGTTTCGTCAACATGCTGCGCGAGTTCAGCCGCAGCACGCAGTTCCTGATCATCACGCACAACAAGCTGTCGATGGAGACGGCGAACCACCTGTACGGCGTGACGATGATGGAGCCCGGCTGCAGCTCGATCGTCTCGGTCAGCTTCCACGACGTGGCGATGACGCAGAGCGACCAGGAACTGGGTGGCGCCATCGCGCGGAAGCGTCGCGAGGTTGACGACTCGGCGCAGGCCGCGCGTGGCCAGGCGCTGCTCGACACGATCGCCGCGGCCGAGGCCGCCGAAGCGGCCGCCGAGGCGGCGCTGGCGGCAGCCGATGTGGCGGTGGCTATCGACACGGCCCAGGACGTTGTCGATGATCTGGAGCCGGTGAAGACACCGACGGGCTCGCCGGGGCCGGACCCGACGCCGACGACGACCCCTCGCGCCGGATGGAGGCCAGCGAGTGATCAAGGGAGTCCTGGACCGCTTCCGCAGCGGCCTGAAGAAGACCCGCGACGGCGTCGTGGGAAAGCTGCAGAGCATCTTCGGCACGCGCGTGCGCCTGGACCAGGACACGCTCGACCGCATCGAGGAGCTCCTGATCAGTGCGGACATGGGTGTGGCCTCGTCGGTGGCCATCACGCGCAACATCGAGAAGCGGCTGAAGGAGGAGGGCGGCGAGGCCACGCTGGGCTCGGTGCTCGAGGTCATCCGGGCCGACGTCCTGGAGATCCTGACGAGCGCCAAGCCGCGCCTGCGCCCGGTCAGCTGGGACGACGCAGCCGACGCGCCGAAGGGAAAGAAGAAGAACACCGGCAAGGCCGTCGACGTTCCCGAGGCGGCGCCCGTGCCGGCGAAGGCGGGGCCGCGGGTCATCTTCGTGGTCGGCGTCAACGGGACGGGCAAGACCACGACCATCGCCAAGCTGGCGCATCGCCTGAAGGCCGAAGGCCATTCGGTGCTGCTCGCCGCCGGCGACACGTTCCGCGCCGCGGCCGTCGAGCAGTTGACGGTCTGGGCCGGGCGCGTGGGCGTCGAGTGCATCCGCCAGGGCCAGAATGCCGACCCGGCCGCGGTGGCCTACGATGCCCTGAGCGCCGCCGAGGCGCGCGGGACGGACATCGTCATTATCGACACCGCCGGGCGCCTGCACACGAAGACCAATCTCATGGATGAGCTCGGCAAGGTGGCGCGGGTCATTCGCCGCAAGACGGGGCGCGACCCCGAGACCCTGCTCGTGGTCGATGCCAACACGGGGCAGAACGGCCTGCAGCAGGCGCGGGTGTTCGCCGAGACCATCCCCGTCGACGGCCTGGTCCTCACCAAGCTGGACGGTACCGCGAAGGGCGGGATCGTCGTGGCCATCGCCGAGACCCTGGGACTGCCGGTGAAGTGGGTGGGCATGGGCGAGAAGGTCGATGACCTGGCTGCGTTCGATCCGCAGGTCTTTGTCGAGGCCCTGTTTGCCGACTGGTCGGGCGACGGCGCCGCCGAAGCACTGCGGGATGAAGATGCGCCGACCGCGAGGTAAGGGCGCCGGCCGGCTGCGCAAGCTGGACGAGCTGCTGGACCGCGCCGCCGGCCGCAACCCCGAACGCTGGGACAGCCGCGACCGCGAAGGTGACAGGCGGCGCGAGCGCGGACCCACGTCGCGCGTGCTGGATGTGCGCCGCGACCGCGAGATCTTCGAACGCCTCACCGCCCTCGACTACGATTTCCTGCTCTGCCAGCGCTTCGCCGCCGGACCCCGCGTGCTGGGTGACCTGCTGCCGCAGTCGGTGGTCGGCCGGGCCCAGAACGGGCACGGCTGGTTCACCGACGAGTTCGGCGTCTCGCTGCGTTTTCCCGACGCCACGTTCGAGCGCGTGCTGTCGGTGCTCGAGCGCATCGACCCGAACCTGCGCGGCACGCAGGTGCGCGAGCGGCGCGGCGCCCTGGTCACCCGGTTCGGCCAGTGGCTGCTCGCCAACGCCGACCGGCCCCGGCTGACGCTGGATGTGGACGGCGGGCCGCCACTGGGCATCGACTTCCTGGCCGGCCACGAGGTGGACACGCGCGCCTTCTGTACGGGCATGATCCTCGCCGGGTTCATGGACGACTGGCAGCACCGCCGCACGGCGATGATGCAGCACAAGCGCACGTTCGGCGGCCACCCGTTCAGTGTGGGCGGCGGCGAGATCGTCATCGTCGACCGCGAGAAGTTCGAGTTGTGCGGCCTGGAGGATCCCGGCGCCACGGTGCTCGAAGAGGACCAATTGCGCGAGCTGCGCGATTTCGGGATCATCTGCCGCGACCCGAACGGCGCCTACAGTTTCCCGGAGCACGACCAGGTCTACTTCCGCCGCCGGCTCGGCGACGGCGTCTGCGACGACCTGGCGCTCATCTGGGTGGCCGCCAGCTACGGCTACGACGCCCTGCTGGGCGCCTTCCTGATGGATGGCATCGACACCTACGACAAGTACCTGCTGGACCTGACCTGGGGCGGCTACGACACGCTGTTGGCCGGACGGCTCCAGGACCGCTTCCTCGACCTCGACGACAAGCCCCTGGTGAGCGACGAGCGCATCTTCGACCTGATCCACTTCGCCGCCAAGCGCAACGACCCGATCCTGAGCCTCAGCAGTTCGCACCGCCGGCTCATCCAGTACGAGACAGGGGCCGCCGTGCCGACGGTGCTCAACCACTGGCGCTTCGTGATGGGCGAACCGGTCTACGACATCCGCCTTGGCTATTCGCGCCTTCCGGCCGAGGAGTTCTATGCCGGGGCGTGGCACCGCCTGGAGGCGGCCGGGCTGCCCGTGCCGGCGCCGCGCTTCGCCAAGGGCCGCAAGGAGCGCTGACAAGGTGGCTGGGCGGCGCCTGCCGCGCGGCTTGACGCCGGCGCCCTCCGGATCTACTTTTTGGCCTGACATTCTCAACGGCCGGCCTTCTTGCCGGCCGCGAGCCTCAACTTCGGGGCGGGGTGTAATTCCCCACCGGCGGTGAAAGCCCGCGACCCCTGGGAGCCTTGCGCCCCCAGGGCTGATCCGGTGAAACTCCGGGGCCGACAGTTAAAGTCTGGATGGGAGAAGTTGGCGGTTCGAAGCGGTGCCGCGCGTCCGTTTTGCCCGGGCGTGTCTGCGGCAGCGCTTCCCCGCGCCTGCCTCCCAGCCAGCCGAGCCCCGGGATCGGAATGACCGTGGAGCGCGGACCCCTGTACGTTCCTGACGGCCCTGACGCCGATGCGGTCTTCATGGCCGAGGCCCTGCGCCTGGCGGCCTCGACGCCGTCGCGTCCGTGGCCCAACCCGCCGGTCGGCGCCGTAGTCGTCCGCGACGGCCGCATCGTCGGCCGCGGCGCGCACCACGGCGCGGGCACCCCGCACGCCGAGACCCTGGCCCTGGCCGAAGCCGGCGCTCTGGCCAGCGGCGCCACGCTCTACGTCACGCTCGAACCCTGCAACCACACCGGGCGCACGCCGCCCTGCGCGCCCGCGGTGGCCGAGTCCGGCGTGACGCGCGTCGTCGTGGCCATGCGCGATCCCAATCCGCAGGTGAAGGGCGGCGGCTGCCGGTTCCTGCGCGAACGCGGGCTGGTGGTCAGCATCGGCGTCGGTGCCGCCGCGGCGCTCGAGCTGGTGTGGCCGTTCGCGGTGACGGAGGGATTCCAGCGCCCGTTCGTCGAATTGAAGTCGGCCGTGTCGCTCGACGGCCGCTTCGCGCCGCCGTCGGCGCGCCGTCGCGAATCGGGGCCCTACTACCTGACGTCCGAAGCGGCGCGCTGCCTGGTGCACGTGCGGCGTCGCTGGTCCGATGCCGTGGTCATCGGCGAGGGCACGGCGCGCGCCGACCGCCCGCGACTCGACGGCCGGCTGGCCGACGGCCGCGAAGGCGTGCCCGCGGCCGAGCCGGTGGCCGTGTGCCTGGATACCGACCTGAGTTGGAGCGGGGGCCTCGGGCGGGCGCCGTTCCTCGTCGTGGCCGGCGAGAATGCGCGGCGCTCGCCGAACCTGGAGGCGGTCGCCGCCGCCGGGGGCGAAGTCGTCTACTGTCGCGAGCAGGGCGGACGACTGGACCTGCACGCGGCGCTCGCGGCGCTCCACGCGCGCGGGCTCTGCACTCTCCTGTTCGAGGGCGGGCCGGCCCTCTCCTCCGCGCTGCTTGCGGCGGGGGTCGTCGACCGCTGGCGGCAGTTCGTGGCGCCGGTCGTCCTCGGCGACGGCGTCGCCTGGCCGGCCGGTGCGGCGCCCGGTGCGGCGGCGTTCACCCTGACGCGGTGCGAGGCCGTGGGCCCCGACGCGATGCTCGTGCACGACAGGCTGCCGTTTGCGGCAAGACTGGACCAGGTGTCGCGCTGGAGGCGCGACGGGATCATGTGTCGCCCGGGCGCGACAGGGGAGGCCACGATGTTCACCGGCATCATTCGCGAGATCGGCGTGCTGCGGGGCTTGTCGCCAAGCGGCGATGTGCTGCGGCTGGCGATCGCCGCGCCGGGCACGGCAGCGGTGGTGTCGGTGGGGGACAGCGTGGCCGTCGACGGCATCTGCCTGACGGTGACCGCCAAGCGGCCCGGCGTGTTCAGTGTGGAAGCCGCGGCCGAGACGAGGCGCCTGACCACGCTCGGGCTGTGGCGCGCCGGGCGGCGCCTGCATCTGGAGCCGGCGCTGCGTGCGGGCGACGGGCTCGACGGGCACTATGTCCAGGGCCACATCGACGGCACCGGCAAGGTCACCGCCGTCAGGCAGGCCCGTGGCGGCGGGCGACTCGTGACCGTGACGTTGCCGGGTGCGCTCGCGGCCAACCTGACTCCCAAGGGATCGGTGGCCGTCGACGGCGTCAGCCTGACCGTCGACGAGGGACCGTTCCTCGATCGCTTCACGATCAACCTGATCCCGCACACGATGGCGGTCACGAACCTCGGCACACTCGCGGTCGGCGCGAGCGTAAACCTCGAGATGGATGTGCTGGTCAAGGCTGCCCGCGGTGCGGGTCGGCCGGCGTACGACCGTACCGGGGCCGCGCAGGTGCCGGCGCCGCTCACACTCGAACGCCTGCGCGCGCTGGGCTTCGGCGCCGCGCGGCGGAAGGATCGCCCATGACCACCGAGCACGACCCGGGTTCGCGGAGCGGCAAGGCCGCAGCGGACATCGACACCATCGACTCCGCACTGGAAGCGCTCAGGCGCGGCGAGATCATCGTCGTTGTCGATGACGAGGAGCGCGAGAACGAGGGTGACTTCATCGTCGCCGCCGAGAAGGTGACGCCGCAGGTCGTCAATTTCATCGCGCGCTACGGCCGCGGGCTGGTCTGTCTGGCGGCCACCGGCGAGCGGTTGAGCCAGCTCGACGTGCATCCGATGGTCACGCGCAACACGGCAGCCCTCGGCACGCGCTTCACCGTGAGCGTCGACGCCGCCCACGGCATCTCGACCGGCATCAGCGCCGCCGACCGGGCCCGCACGGTGCAGGTATTCATCGACCCGGCGACCCGGCCCGACGACCTGGCGCGGCCCGGCCACATCTTCCCCCTGGAAGCCGTGCCGGGCGGCGTGCTGCAGCGCGCCGGCCACACCGAGGCCGTGGTGGATCTTTGCCGCGCCGCCGGGATGTATCCCGCCGGCCTGCTCTGCGAGATCATGGATGACGACGGCGAGATGGCCCGCCTGCCCCGGCTGCGCGAGATCGCGGCCGAGCACGGGCTGAAGCTGATCACCATCGCCGACCTGATCCGCTGGCGCCGCCACCACGACAAGCTGGTGCGGCGCGAGGCCGAGGTGCCGCTGCCCACCAGCTTCGGCGACTTCCACATGGTGGCGTATTCGACGCTGATCGACGGCGCCACGCACGTCGCGCTCGTCAAGGGCGAGATCAAGCCCGAGGAACCGGTGCTGGTGCGCGTGCACAGCGAGTGCATGACCGGCGACCTGTTCCACAGCCTGCGTTGCGACTGCGGCGAGCAGATGGAGGCCGCCCTGCGCCAGATGGAGATCGCCGGCCGCGGCGTCTTCCTCTACATGCGGCAGGAAGGGCGGGGTATCGGGCTCATCAACAAGATGAAGGCCTACCGGCTGCAGGACGAGGGCGCGGACACGGTCGAAGCCAATGCGCGCCTGGGCTTCCCGCCCGACCTGCGCGAGTACGGGCTGGGGGCGCAGATCCTGCGCGACCTCGGCGTGCGTCGCATGCTGCTGATGACGAACAACCCGCGCAAGATCGTGGGCCTGGAGAGCTACGGCCTCGAGCTGGCGGGGCGTGTGCCCCTGGAGGTCGTGCCCGGCCGGCAGAACGCAAAGTATCTGGAGACGAAGAAGGCCCGCATGGGCCACCTGCTCGACCACCTGTAGGAATAGGATCGGCAAACGCCAACGGGCGCGCCCCGGCGCGCCGGCAAGGAGAGGACGATGGGCCGCAACTTCGAGGGCAAGTTCGACGCGCACGGCAAGCGGATCGCGATCGTGGCCAGCCGCTTCAACGACTTCTTCACCAGCGAGCTGCTGGACGGGGCGCTCGACTGCCTGCGCCGCCACGGCGTGGCCGACGAGCAGGTCGACACCGCCTGGGTGCCGGGCGGGTTCGAGATCCCGCTGGCCGCCAAGAAGCTGGCGACGAGCGGGCGCTACGCGGCGATCATCTGCGTGGGCTGCATCATCCAGGGCGACACCCCGCACTTCGCGCTGGTGGCCGGCGAGGTGACCAAGGGCATCGCCCAGGTGTCGCTGGAGACCGGCGTGCCCGTGGCCTTCGGTATCGTGACGGCCGACACCCTGGACCAGGCGCTCGAGCGCTCGGGCACCAAGGCCGGGAACAAGGGCTTCGACGCCGCGCTGACGGCCCTCGAGATGATCGACCTGCTGGCGGCCGTCGACAAGGGCTAGGGACCCGGCGGAACCCGGGTCCGGGATCGGCTGTTGATTGTCATTTCGGGGTGCGCGGGCTATCTTCCGGGGCGGTTCGCGCCTCATGGCCCGTTGGACGGCGCATTCCGGCCGGGACGGGTTCCCGCCCGGCCGGGCAGACCGTACATTGAGTCGTTCTTTGACAGGAGAATACCGGTGGGTAAACGCAGAAAGGGCCGCGAGATCGTCCTGCAGTCGCTCTACGCCTCGCTGATGGGCGGGGGCGATGTGCTGGTCGTCCTGGAGGACCAGCTGCTCCGCCGGGAATCCGCTCCCGAGACGACCGTGTTCGCACGCGACCTCGCCCTCAAGATCAAGACCAACCGCCCTGACACCGAGCGCTGGCTGAAGACTCTCATCAGCGCGCGCTGGGACCCGTCGCGTCTCGGCTCTCTCGAGCTGTGCATTCTCTACCTGGGCCTGACCGAGCTCAAGTACAGCCCCACGGTGCCCTTCCGCGCCGTCATCAACGAAGCCTGCGAGCTGGCCCACCGGTATTGCGAGGACGGCGCCGTCGGCTTCGTCAACGGCGTGCTGGATCGCGCGGCGCACCAGGTCTATCCGGAGGTTGCGTCCGCGTCCGGCGCCGAGGGTCACCAGTTCGACGAGCCTCTCGACGCCGACGAGTCGACCGCCGTCGACCATGAGTTGGATGCCGACTTCGGCGACACGCCGCTGCGCGGCGCCGGCGACCCCGCAGGAGAGGACGCATGAGGGCTTCGACCCCCGGCCACTGGCAGCGCTTCTGGGAACAGGCCGACCGCCTCGAACTGGATGATGTCTACGGGACGGACGGCCGCATGGTGCGCGAGATCACCGGCATCTTCGCCGGCGAGCCCGGCGGCCTGCGCGGCCGCCGCATCCTGGAAGTCGGCGCGGGCACCGGGCGCGATGCCGTGGCGCTGGCCGCCGCCGGCGCGACGGTCGTCACCATCGACTACGTGAAGGGTTCGCTGGGACTGACCCAGAAGGCGGCTGCCCAGGCCCGCGCCGACGTCACGGCTGTCTGCGGCGACGGTCTGGGCATGCCGTTTCCCGACGGCGCCTTCGACGTCGTCTTCCACCAGGGCCTTCTCGAGCACTTCCGTGAACCGGGTTTCCTGCTGCGCGAGAACGTGCGCGTGCTGAAGCCCGGCGGGTACCTCGTGGTCGACGTGCCGCAGACGTTCCACTACTACACCGTCGGCAAGCAGGTGCTCATCGCGCTCAACCGCTGGTTCGCCGGCTGGGAGACGCAGTTCACCATCGACCAGCTGGAGAAGCTTGCCCGTGAACAGGGCACGACCATCACGCGAAGCTACGGCGACTGGATGGTGCCCGGCCTCTGGTACCGCGCGCTGCGCAAGATCCTGCTGACGCGTACCGGCGTGAAGCTGCCCATGCGGCCCGAGCCGCTGCCGGCGCTGGCCCGTGCGGGCGAAGCCTGGCGCCGGTGGTTCGCGCGGCGACGGCTGTCGCTGTACACCACGCCGACCATCGGCATCATCGCACGCAAGTACGGCGGGGCCGCGGCCGTCGCGGGCGGGAGCGGCGCGTGAGGATCCTGGCCGTCAACTGGCGGGATATCGGCGACCCCATGAGCGGCGGCGCCGAGCAGCACCTGCACCACATCCTGGCCGGCGCCGTCAAGCGCGGCTGGCAGGTCGATCTCTGCTGCGCCGATTATGCGGGCGGCGGTCCTCGCGGGCAGATCGACGGCGTCGAGGTCTATCGTCGCGGGCATTGGACCGTGGCGAACCTCGCCGTGCCGCCGCTGATGCGCAGCCTGCTGCGGCGGAACCGTTACGACCTCATCGTCGAGGACATCAACAAGGTCCCGTTCTTCACGCCGCTCTATGCCGGCCGCGTGCCGGTGGTGGCGGTGGTGCCGCACCTGTTCGGCACCACGGTCTACCGCGAGACGAATCCCCTGGTGGCCTCCTACGTCTACGCGGCCGAGAGCCTGATCCCCCGTGTGTATCGGCATTGCGAGTTCGAGGTGATCAGTCCCTCGACGCGTGACGACCTGATTTCCCGGGGCCTGGAGCCTTCGCGCGTGACGACCGTCTTCTGCGGGCTGGATCATGGCCGCTTCACGCTGGCCGACCCGCCGCCGCGCAGCGCGACGCCGCTGCTGGTCAGTTGGAGCCGGCTGCGCCGCTACAAGAGCCTGGACGTGGCGATCCGCGCCTTCGACATCGTGCAGAAGGAAATGCCCGAGGCGCGCCTGCTGATCATGGGACGCGGCCCCGACGAGCAGCGCCTGCGCGGGCTGGCGAACAAGCTGGGCCTCACGGAGAAGATCGAGTTCCGCGGCTTCCAGCCGTGGGGCGAACTGGTGCACTCGCTGCACCGCTGCCACGTGTTCCTGAACCCGAGTCCCAAGGAGGGCTGGGGGCTGACCGTGGTCGAGGCCAACCAGTGCGGGTTGCCGGTGGTGGCCAGCGATGCGCCCGGCCTGCGCGACTCGGTGCGCGACGGCGAGACCGGCGTGCTCGTGCCCTACGGCGACGCCCAGGCGATGGCCGCGCACGCACTGCTGCTGCTGCGCGACAGTGCCTACCTTGAGCGCATGGCGGCCAGCGCGCGGGTGTGGGCCGGCAGTTTCAACTGGGACCGCTGCGTGGACGAGTCACTGGCGCTGTTCCGCCGCGCCGCTGCGGCCGGCGCCCAGCCGGGTTCCGGGGACGCGCGGTGACGGCCGCGACGCGGAGCCGGCTGCTGCTGGGGCTGAAGGTCTTCGGCACCCTGGTACTGGTCGCGTTCCTGCTGACGAAGCTGCCGTTGCGCGAGGTGGAGGCGGCCCTGCACAGCCCGCGCTGGGGCTGGCTCCTGCTGTCGTTCGCGATCTACGCCGTCTCGGCCGTGCTCGGCGCCTGGCAATGGGCCCTCATCCTGCGCGGGGTCGGCATCCGGGCCACCTGGGCCGAGATCAGCCGGCTCTACCACATCGGTCTGTTCTTCAACAATTTCCTGCCCGCCAATATCGGCGGCGACGCCTGGAAGATCCTCGACCTCGGCGCGCGCGACGGCCGCCGTGCGGGAGTGCTCGGCGCCACGCTGCTGGATCGCCTGATCGGGCTGGCTGCATTGACCCTGCTGGCCTGCGCGGCCATGGGCGTGGCCGGTGCCATGGCGATCCCCTTGCCGCCCGTGTCCCTGGCCCTGCTGCCGGTGGGTGTGCTCCTGTTCGCAGCCATGGCGGCGCTGCTCTCACGACGACTCGGCGCCCTGCTCGTCCAGATGGCTGTCCGCGTGGGCCTCGGCCGGTTCGCGGGCCCACTGACCCAGTTCGCGGGCGACCTGCACCGGTTGCGCCCGCGCGTCGCCTGGCTCAACGGGGTCTTCGGCCTGAGCGTGGGCATCCAGCTGCTGCGCCTGTTGACCCACCTGGCGGCGGCCCGGGGGCTGGGTCTGGAACTGGACCTGGCTGCGTCCCTGCAGTTGCTCGTGCTGATCCCGCTCCTCGCGCTCAGTCTTACGCTCCCTATCTCCATAAACGGTATAGGGTTGCGTGAATCGGTGTCGGCCAGCCTGCTCACCTGGGCGGGCCTGGCGGCGCCGCAGGCCGTGGCGATGGAACTGGCGGCCTACCTGGTGCAGGTGGCCTACAGCCTGGTCGGTGGCCTCATGTTGTGGCGTCATCGGCGGCCCGCGCCGGCGGGTCCCGGTGCCCCACCGGTCCCGGTTTCAGGCACTGAACGGGAACCCTGAGGAACCCCGGTTGTTCGCCCCAGTTGCCTGTGCTAGCTTGGTTTGCGTGTGAATACCGGCGGCCGATCGGCCGCCGCCCGGCGCGCCCAAGGCGGGCGCGACCCATCCCGAATGCGAGTTTGATGCGGCCGCCGTGCGGCCCGGCCCCCTGACGAAGGTGACAACGTGACCGCAAACTGGCTCCGTCGGCCGCAGGTCCTGATCGCCGCCGGCGTGTTCGTGCTGACCCTGGCCGTCTACAGCGCGACCCTCAATACGACGACCCCGTTCTGGGATGCCGGCGAGTTCATCACCACAGCGCACATCGTGGGCGTGCCGCACCAGCCGGGTACGCCGCTCTACGTGCTGATGGGCCGCGTCTTCGACGTGCTGCTCAGCGGCTAGCCCGACATCACCCAGGCCTCGTACCGGACCGCGTGGGCCGTCAACTTCATGTCGGCGTTCTTCAGCGCGCTGGCCGTCACCTTCATCTACCTGCTGATCTGGGAACTGGCGAGGCGCGCCGACCCCGATTCGGGCTGGCTGGCGCACGTAGGCGGCGTGGCCGGGGCGTTGTTCCTGGCCTTCTCCGAGACATTCTGGAGCAACGCCATCGAGGCGGAGGTGTACGGCCTGGGGGCCTTCATGCTGGCCCTGCTGGCCTGGCTGGCCGTGCGCTGGTACGACGAGCGACAGCGCGCGGGCAGCGACATGCTGCTGCTGTTGATGATCTACCTGCTGGGCCTGGGCGTGGGGTTCCACCTCGGGACGCTGCTGGTGTATCCTGGCATCTTCGTGCTGCTGGTCCTGGCCTCGCGCCGCAAGCTGGCAATGGTGGACCTGCTGCTGATGAGCGGCGGCCTGGCGCTCTTCCTGCTCTCGACCACGCTGCACAACAACGGGCTCCTGGTCGTCATGCTCATCGGCTACCTGGCGCTGGTCGGGGTGCGCGCCGCCACCGGCCACCGGTTCGCGCTGTACGGCAGCGCACTGTTCTTCCTGGGCTTGACCGTGCATGCGATCATGATGATCCGCGCCGGCGCCAGCCCGGAGCCGTTCATCAACCAGACGGCGCCCGAGGACTTCAAGACCCTGATGTCGGTGATCCGGCGCGAACAGTACCCGCCGCTCAACCCGTTCACGCGCCAGGCGCCGCTGGGCTGGCAGTTCGGCTACTACTACCGGTTCCTGTTCGAGCAGTTCTATTTCCTGGGCACCGGCAGCGGGCTGCTGACGACCATCTCGACCATCGTGGGACCCATCTTCCTGGCCCTGGTCGGCGTGATGCAGGGCCTGCGGCGCCTGCGTCCGCTCATCTTCGTGCCGCTGATCGGCTACCTGATCAACGGCGAGATCCTGACCCTGTACCTGAACTTCACCAACCACGAAGTGCGCGAACGCGACTACTTCTACTTCGCGGCGTTCATGTTCGCGGCCGTGTTCATCGGACTCGGCGTCTCGGCGCTCCTGCGCTACCTGGCCGGCGCCGAGGGCAAGTCGGCCGCCGAAGTGGAGGCGACCGGAGGCGACTGGCGCGCGCCGGCCAAGCCGGTGAAGCTGAAGCCGGCCGTGCTGGCGGCCGCGGGCGTGCTGGTCCTGCTGCCTCTGCTGCCTCTCATGCCCGGCAGCACGAAGTACTTCGAGCACGACAACACCAACAACCGCATCGCCTACGAGTACGCCTGGAACATCCTCGCCGGCTGCGACCAGAACGGCATCCTGTTCACGAACGGGGACAACGACACGTTCCCGATCTGGTACCTGCAGGAAGTCGAGAAATTCCGGCGCGACGTCACCGTCGTGAACCTGTCGCTGATCAACCTGCCGTGGTACATCAAGCAGTTGAAGCACTCGCCGGAGAATCCGCTGGCCATGCAGCGGAGCGACGCCGAGATCGACGCCCTGCGGCACCGGCTCTACGAGGACCCGAAGACGGGTGAGCGGCAGTTCATCATGATCAAGGACTATGTCCTGCACGACATCGTCACGGCCAACCAGGGCGAGAAGGGGCGGCAACTGTTCTTCGCGGTGACTATCCCGCAGGAGAACATGCAGCGCTACTACCCGAACCTGCAGATGGAGGGCATGACCTACCGCCTGCTCGACAAGGCCGGACCGGACAACCTGCCGGTGACCGATCCGCAGGCGGTGCTGCAGAACATGCTGGGCGTCTACAAGCTGGGCTCGGTCATGCAGACCGACGATGCCGCGCGCAACAGCGTCTACCGCGCAATGGCCGGGCTTTCGACCGACGGCCCGCGCCGCGGCCTGGGCCAGTCTTCCCGTGAACTGCGTGCCAGCGACCTCGACTCGCTGGCACGCATGATCGGCCGCCCGCGCACGGACCAGTACCGGGTGCCCAACGCCACGTTCCTGCTGGGCAACTACCCGGCGGCGCTCAATCGCGCCGGTTACGAGTTCTACCTGCAGGCGACCGAGGCCGCCGCCACCGACCAGGCCCGCTACAAGGACCTGCTCGCCAGTGCCCTGGCGGCATTCCGGGCCAGCCTCGCGATTGCGCCGTTCAACGACCAGGCGCTGGAGTTCTTCCCGCTGCTGCTCGTGCAGGCCTATCGCGACGACGAGGCCAAGACGTTCCTCGGCTCGTTGCAGGGCAACGTGCCGGTCGAGATGGAGGAGCGCACGGTCTTCAACAGTATCCGCGGCTTCGTCCGCGGCGGCGTCCCCGAGTTGGCCGTGCAGTGGCTTGCCGAGCGCCTGTCGGCCCAGCCCGAACGGAAGTTCTATTACCAGGTGCTGTTCAGTGTGCACCAGGCCGTGGGCGACGTGGCACAGGCGCGCGCGGTCATGGAAGCCTGGCAGAAGCAGAGCGGCGAACAGGACGCCGACATGGCCCGCGGCATCGAGGAAATGCGCAAGCAGTCCGGCACGCGGGAGCAGGAACAGATCAAGCAGCAGGTGGAGGAAGCTCTTGGCCGCTGAGCCCATGCGTGGCGCGGACGCGCGCGAAATCGTCGCCGGCCTTCCCGGCCGCGTCACCTCTGTACTGTGTCCCGGCGCGCCGGTGGTCGTCACCGGCTGTGCCGGGTTCATCGGCAGCACGGTCAGCGAAGCGCTGCTCGAGCTGGGGTGCCGGGTCACAGGCGTCGACTGCCTGACCGACTATTACGATCCGGCGCTCAAGCGCGAGAACCTGGCCGGTTGCCTGGCGCATCCCCACTTCACGTTCCGGCAGGAGGACCTGCAGCAACTGGACCCGGTGGCTTTGCTGGCGGGGCAGCGTGCCTGCTTCCACCTGGCGGCGCAGGCGGGCGTGCGGGCCAGCTGGGGCGACTACTTCGCCGAATACCTTGGCCGCAACGTGATGGCCACGCAGCGCCTGCTCGAGGCCTGCCGGCAGCCGTCGGTGAAGGATACCCTGGCGCGATTCGTCTACTCGAGCAGCAGTTCGGTCTACGGTGACCAGGAGCAGTTGCCGGTCACGGAACAGGCCCTGCCGCAGCCGTTGTCGCCGTACGGGGTGACCAAGATGGCAGCCGAGCACCTGTGCGTGCTCTATGCGGCCAACTTCGGGGTGCCGACCAGCAGCCTGCGCTACTTCACGGTCTACGGCCCGCGCCAGCGGCCGGACATGGCCTTCCGCAAGTACATCGAGGCGGCGCTCGACGGCCGCGTGTTCCATGTCTACGGCGACGGCCGGCAGACGCGCGACTTCACCTATGTGGGCGATGCGGTGCGTTCCAACCTGCTCGCCGTTGCCTGCGACAAGTCGTGGGAAGTGTTCAATACGGGCGGCGGCAGCCGCGTGGCTTTCGGCGACTCGCTGCAGTTGCTCGGCGAGTTGCTGCGTGAACAGGCGCCCGGCGTGACGGCGACCCTCGAGTATCGGCCCACCGCCGACGGCGACGTGCGCGACACCTTCGCCGAGCGCACGCACGTCGAGAAGACGATCGGCTATCGTCCCACGGTCGAGTTTGCCGAAGGCCTGCGACGCGAGGTGGCCTGGGCCATCGCGCGGAGGCGGCAGTCATGAGCGATGAGAAGGCCGGACCTGCGCCCGACGATGCCGGCGACGCGGCCAACGGCGATGCTGCCACCTGCGACCTGTCGGTCGTGGTCCCGGCCTTCAACGAGGCCGAGTCCCTGCCCGAACTTGTCGAACGCATCGCTGCCGCGGCGGCCTCGCGCAACCTCTCGTGGGAAGTTTGGGTCATCGACGACGGCAGCACCGACGACACGTTCGCGGTCACGGAGCGGCTGGCCCGCGAGCGCCCGCAGGTGCACGGGCTCTCCTTCGGCCGCAACTTCGGCAAGGCGGCGGCGCTGGCCGCCGGATTCCGCGCGGCCGGCGGCGCCGTGATCATCACCATGGACGCCGACCTGCAGGACGACCCGGCCGAGATCCCGGCGCTGATGGACAAGCTTGACGAGGGTTTCGACCTGGTCTCGGGCTGGAAGCAGAAGCGTCGCGACAGCCTGGTCAAGAACCAGACGAGCAAGGTGTTCAACTGGTTCACCAGTCGCATGTGCGGGCTGCACCTGCACGACTTCAACTGCGGGCTGAAGGCCTATCGGCGCGAGGTCACCCGGCGTGTTCGCCTGTACGGCGAGATGCACCGCTACGTGCCGGCGCTGGCGCACCTCGAGGGCTTCCGCGTTGCCGAGTTGCCGGTGCGGCACGCGGCGCGCAAGTACGGCCGCACCAAGTACGGCATGGCGCGGTTCATCAACGGCTTCCTCGACCTCTTGACGGTGTATTTCCTGCACGCCAAGCGCACGTCGCCGCTGCATTTCTTCGGGCGGCTCGGGCTGGCCTGCCTGACGGCGGGCGGCGCCATCAGCCTGTACTTCCTGGTCTGGTGGATGACCGGTCACGGCCTGCGCGTGCGGCCCACGATGGTGCTGGGACTCGTGCTCATCGTGCTGGCCCTGCAGTTCGTCAGTCTGGGCCTCATTGCCGAGATGATCGTGGCCGGGCGCCGGCCCGAAACCGATTACCGGGTCAGTCGCCGTGTTTGAACACGATGGGCCGCGGGCCGCGTCACCGCGTGTGCCGCTGCCGCCGCTGGTCGTGGTCATCGTCAACTGGAACGGCATGGCCGTCCTGCGCGACTGCCTGGCCTCGTTGCGCGACAGCCGGTATCACGGGCTGCGCGTGATCCTCGTCGATAACGGTTCCACCGACAACTCGGTGCCCTGGACGCGGCAGCACCACCCTGGCGTCGAGATCATCGAGGCGGGGGAGAACCTGCGCTGGGCCGGCGGCAACAACGTGGCGTTGCGCCGCCTGCTCGCGGAGGACGGCGATCCGCTCATCCTGCTGCTCAACAACGATACCATCGTGCCGGAGGGCAGCCTGCACACGCTGGCGCGGGCACTGGCAGCCGATCCGCTGGCCTGGCTGGCGACCCCGCGCATCTGTTACGCCTCGGATCCGGCCCGCGTCTGGTACGACGGCGGCGTGGTGGGCCGGCACAGCGGCTGGGTGCGGCACGACGGCATCCGCAAGCTGGCCGGCCGACTGGACCCGCAGCCGCGCTATGTGGACTACGGCACCGGTTGCGCGCTGCTGATGACGTCGGAGGCGCTGCGGCGCCTGGGGCTGTTCGACGAGTCGTTCCATTTCTACGGCGAGGACGCCGACTACTCGCTGCGGGCTCGCGCTGCGGGCGGTCGCATCCTGCATGTGCCGCGTTCGCTGGTGCTGCACAAGGTCTCGGCAACGCTGGGCCAGGAAAGCCCGCAGCGGGCCTGGCTGCGCAGCCGCAGCCACGTGCGCCTCATGCGGACGCACTGGCCCCGGCGGGAGTGGCCGCTGCTGCTGCCGTCGCAGGCGGGGTACTTTGCCGGCCACATGGCCTGGAACCTGTGGCACGGGCGGCTGGCGACGGCGCTGGCGATCTGGCAGGGGGCCATCGACGAATTGAGCGGGCGCAGCCATTAGCGGCGGCGCCGCGGCGGTTTACGGCCGGCGGCGCTTTCTGCTATGATCAAGGCTAACCGCGATTTTCCGCAACGGGTTGCAACCTCGGGAGAGGACATGGCGCGAACTGGATCACGCGCGGCGGCACCCGCCGTCCCGCCCACCGGGCCGACCGGCGGGCCGGACCTGTTGCGGCGGCCCTGGGCCCGCTGGCTGCTGCTGGGGCTGGGGGTCTGGCTCGTCGTGGCCGTGATCTATCCGGGGCCGATGTTCCTGGGGGAGACTTTCCGCAGCGCGGACGCAGACAATGCCAATGCCTTCGCTAAGGTCGGTGACGCGGCGCGCTCCGCCGGCGGCTACCCGCACTGGAACCCGTACCTGTTCGCAGGCATGCCTACATTCGGGTCGCAGACATATGTGCCGGGACTGTATCCGCCCACAGTGCTGTTCTCGTTCCTGCAGGGCACGCTCGGCCTGCCGCCGCTGACGTGGATGATCGCCCATTTGATCTTCGGCGGCCTGGGCATGGTCTGGCTGCTTTCGCGCTGGAAGCTGCCGACCTCGTCGCTGCTGCTGGGGGCAGCTCTCTACCTGCTGTTTCCGCAGGTCGTGGCCTGGGGCGTGCATGGCCACGGCACGAAGCTCGGCGCCGCGATGTACCTGCCCTGGATCGTCGGCTGGACGTTGCGAGCGTTGGATGGCGCCGGTGTTCGCGCAGTCGGCATGCTCGGGCTGCTGACCGGTCTGCAATTGTTGCGCGGCCACCCCCAGATCAGTTACTACACCCTGGCTGTCGCCGGCTGGCTGGCTGTCTGGGGGATCGTGCGCCCGTTCGAGGCAGCCGGCGAGTTACTGGTGGCGCGCGTGCGCGCGCTGCGACTCGGCACCGTCATCGCGGGTCTGGCCCTCGGGTTTCTCGTGAGCGGAGTGTGGTTGGTGCCTGTGTCCGAATACACGGGCATTTCGATCCGGGGGCAGGACGAGGCAGGCGGCAGCGGCGTCGGACTCGAGTACGCCAACGGCTGGGCGCTGGCTCCCGCCGAACTGGGGACGCTCGTGCTGCCGGCCGCCGCCGGATTCGGCCAGGCGACCTACCTCGGCCTGATGCCGTTCAACGACTACCCCAACTACTACGGTTTCCTCTGGCTGATGCTGGCGGCATTTGCGTTCGCCCGCGGCGGGCGCAGCCTGTGGGGTTCGCTTGCGGCGCTTTCGGTGCTTGCGGTGTTCGTCTCGTTCGGGACCTTCGGCTTCGGGCTCTACGAGCTGCTCTACAACACGCTGCCGTACTTCAACAAGTTCCGCATTCCGTCGATGATCCTCGTCGTGCCGGCGTTCGCCCTGGCGGTACTGGCCGCACGCGGCCTCGCGCGCCTGGGTGAGGGCGTCCGGCCGGGCGGCCGGCCCCTGCTGCTGCCGGTGGCCGTGGGTGCGCTCGGGCTGCTGCTCCTGGCGGGTGGCGCCGCGTCGCTGTTCGAGGGGCCGTACCGGTCCTCGCTCCAGTCGCTGGCCGCCGCGGCGCAGCGACAGGTGCCGCCGGTCCTGCTCGACGCCGCCTGGGCGCTGCACCAGGCGAGCCTCGTGCGCATCGGGCTGGTGCTGCTGGCAGCCGCCGCGGCTCTTCTCTACGCCTCGCGGAACGCGACCTTCCGGCAACGCGGCCTGGCCTGGGTGCTCTTCGCCCTGGTGGCGGTCGACCTGCTGGGCGTCGACCGACTGATCGTGCACCCGGAATCGGGACTCATGACCGTGGTGGCCGGCGCCGACGGGAAGGGAAGGCTGGTTGACGCAGGCCCGTTGCAGGTGAAGCCTGCGGCCGTGCGCGACAGCGGACCGGCCCCCGGCGCCGCCGCGCTGGCCGCCGCTGCAGGACACGACCGCATCTGGCCGCTCGGCGAGGATTGGCAGCGCAACACCTGGATGGTCGACGGCGTGCGCTCGCTCGGCGGATACCACCCTGCAAAGCTGGCGAACTATGAGGCGATCCGGAAGCGGCTCTACGGCGAGCATCCTGCCGGGCGCCTGGCCTCATGGCTCGGCGCACGCCTGGTCGTATTCGACGGGCAGCTGTCACCGGACGACCTGCAGCTTCTCGCGCAAGAGGGCTGCGACGTCGAGCCCGAACCGTTCCCTGCCGGCGATGTCTGGGCCTACCGCAACCGCTCGGCCCTGCCACGGGCGCGGCTGCTGACGAGTTGGCAGCCGGCTCCCGCAGCCGGCGCCGGCGTGCTCGGCGCCTTCCTCGATCGCATCCAGGCCGGCCAGGTCGATGTCGCCAACGTCGTCCACCTGGACCGCGCTCCCGTGCCGGCCCCCGTGCCGGCGGCGTCGCCGTTGCCGGCGCCCGAGTTCGTGACCGACGGGCTCGACGAGGTGGTGCTGCGCACGCGCGCGGCGACGCCGGCCGTGCTGGTGCTGGCCGACATGGCCGCCCCGGGCTGGACGGTGCAGGTCGACGGCCGCGAGGCCGACCTGCTGACGGCCGACCTGGTGCTGCGCGCCGTGGCCGTGCCCGGCGGCGAGCACACCATAGCGTTCCGCTACGAGGACACGTCGTACCGCCGCGGTTTGACTCTGACGGTGATCGGGGCCATCCTCACGGGCGCCCTGGTGGCCTTTTCCTTCATTCCCGCCGGAGTACTGAGGCGCCTGCGCGGCGCCCGGCGCGAAGGGATCGCCGGCTGATGAACGACCACGCCCAGCCCCGGACCTGCCCGCCGCTGGAACCCACTGCGGCCGTCGTCGTCGTGCCCACCTACAACGAGGCCGACAACATCGGGCGGCTGGTGCCGCAGATCCTGGCGCGCGACCCGCGCCTGTCGGTACTCGTGGTCGATGACGGCTCGCCCGACGGCACCGCCGCCATCGTCAAGGCGCTGCCCGGCTTCGGCGAGCGCATCCTGCTGCTGGAGCGCACGAAGAAGGAAGGCCTCGGCGCCGCCTACATCGCCGCCTTCAAGTGGATCCTGGCCAATACGAAGTTCGACGTCGTCTTCGAGATGGACGCCGACTTCAGCCACGACCCCTCGGCGCTCGACGAGTTCCTCGTGAAGATCCGCGATCACGACCTCGTGCTGGGCAGTCGCTATCTCTACGGCATCACCGTCGTGAACTGGCCGCTGCGCCGCCTCATCCTCAGCGTGGGCGCGAACCGCTACGCCGGGCTCGTCACGGGCCTGCCGATCAAGGATTGCACCGGCGGCTTCAAGTGCTTCCGGCGCACGACGCTCGAGCGCCTGCCGCTCGACTGCGTACGCAGCGACGGCTACTCGTTCCAGATCGAGATGACCTACCACTGCTGGAAGCGGGGGATGCGCATCCGCGAGATGCCGATCATGTTCGTCGATCGGCAGGTGGGCATCTCGAAGATGTCGCGGCGCATCATCATCGAGGCGATGTGGATGGTCTGGGCCCTGCGACTGCGCAGGATGGCCTGATGACGAACGTGCGTGGCACCGGCGCGGAGTCGAAGGTCCGGCTGTGTGTCGTCATCATCCACTACAACACCAGCGAGGACCTGGCGCGCTGCCTCCAGTCCATCTCCGCCTATCCGCCGGCGGTGCGCCACAAGGTCGTCATTGTCGACAATGCCTCGCACGACGAGGGCCTGGCCGCCGTCCACCAGCGTTTCCCCGCCTGCCAGTGGATCTTCAATACCGAGAACACCGGCTATGCGCGCGGCTGCAATCGCGGCATGGCCGAGGTTGAGGCCGACTACTACCTGGTCCTCAACCCGGACATCGTGGTGCAGCCGGGCGCGCTCGACCGCCTGCTCGAGTTCGCCGATGCGCACCCGCGCGCCGGGATCGTGGGCCCGCAGCTGCTGAACGAGGACGGCAGCCTGCAGGAGTCCTGCCGCCGCTTCTACACGCTGCGCACGCTGCTCCTGCGCCGCACCGTGCTGGGCAAGCTGTTTCCCGACAGCCGCACGGTCCAGCTTCATCTCATGCGCGACTTCGACCATCGCACCAGCCGTCCCGTGGACTGGATCCTGGGCGGGTGCCTGCTGGCGCGCCGCACGGCCCTGGACCGCTGCGGCCCGATGGACGAGCGCTTCTTCCTGTATTTCGAGGACGTCGACTGGTGCTACCGCATGTGGCAGGCCGGTTACGAGGTGCAGTACACGCCGGATGCGCGGTTCATCCATCGCCATCGCCGGGCCAGCGCGCGCGGCCGCTTCGGGCGCTCGTGGTGGCTGCACCTGGGCAGCCTCATCTCCTTCTACGAGAAGTGGGGGATGTTCGTCTGGCTGCTGAAGAAGTGGCGCGATCCGCTGCTGGCCCAGCTCCTGTGGGTGCTGGACATGGCGGGACTGGTGGCGGCGTTCGCCGGCGCCTATGGGCTGCGGCAGGCGGCCGGCAGCTGGTTCGCCGAGCCGCTGTTCCCATTCTCGGAGTACCTGCCGCTGCTGGGCTTCGCCGGCCTGCTGGCCTCGGTCACGTTCCTGCTCACAGGCCGCTATCGCGTCGACGTGCGTGACGGCGCGCGAAGCCTCGGCGAACACCTGCAGCAGGTGGGCGTGGTCGCGCTGCTGCTGCTGGCGGCTACCTACCTGGGCAATCTGGACGTGGTCAGTCGCGCCGTGCTGCTGGCGTTCATCCCCCTGCTGGGGTTGCTGACGTTCGCCGGCGACAGGCTGGTGAGGCGGGCCCGCCGGCGCCTGGAGCGGGGACGCCTGACCCTTGAGCGCACGCTGCTGGCCGGGCCGCCGGCGCGGGTGGGGGCCTGGCTGGCGTCGCTCCGCGACCCGGCGCGACACGGCCTGGACGTGGCCGGCTACGTGGCCGAGCCGGCCGCGGGCGCCGGGCTTTCGGCTCTGGGCGGGGGCGAGGTGCCCTGGCTGGGGCGTCCGGCGGAGATTCCCGAGATCGTCAGGCGCTATCGCGTCTCGCAGGTGGTATTCTGGGAGGAAGCCGGGCCGCATTCCCCGGCCGACTGGGCCGTGCTGGCCACGTTGCGCCGCCAGCGCATCCGCCTGCGCTGGCCGCTCGACGCCGCCTGGCTGGCCGTTGCCGGCGATCGTGTCGAGACTTTCGGGGACGACCTGAGCGCGGTGCACCTGTCGGGCGGTACGAATCCCCTGGCCGGCCTGTGGCGACGGCTGGGCGGCATGGTGGCCGGTGCCGCCCTGTGGCTGCTGGCCGCGCCGGCGTGGCTGTGGCTGCGGGCCGTGCGGAGGCGTCGCGGTTCTGCCGCGATCACCGAGGTGGCCTTGAGCGACCTGTGGGGCCACGATCCGGTGCTGACCCTGGCCACCGATGCGGCGGGGCGCGTGCTGCCCCTGTCGTGGCAGTGGAAGCTGGCGGGGCCCCTGGCCCGGGGAGCAGTGGCCTTGTCAGGGCCGCGGCCCCAGACCGGCGGCCGGCGCGAGACGCCGCGCACACCCGCCGACGTGCTCGGGTTCTGGAACAGTGTGCCGCGTGCGCCGGGCTTGACCGGCGCCTGGCGGCGGCGCCCGCCGGCAGCAAGCCGGGACGGGCCGCAAGGATGAGGCAACTGTGGCGGGATCCGGGCGGCTTCGGCCTGCTGACGGCCGCCCATTCGACGACCGGTATCCACGCGTCCGCCGATGTGCGTACGCAGGAAGAGGGATCGTGACGATGAGCGCGAACAAACATCCCCGGATGCAGGTGCGGCAGGGTCTCAGCGGCGGCTTTCGTGACCGTTGCCGGTCCGCCGTGAGCGCGTTGTTCCTCGGGGCCGGCCTGGTGGCGGCGGCGGGCGTGGCGGCCCAGAGCGTGGACCTGGATCCGCTGTTGCTGCAGCATGACGTCACGGCCATGGTGGAGGTTGACGGTCACCTCTTCGCGGGCCTCGACGGCGGCGGTGTCGCGGTGCTGCCGGTCGACAACCTCGAAGGTGCGGTCATCTGGACGGCAGGCGCCGACCTCTCGGGCAACGACGTGACGGACATGGCCTGGACGGGCGAGAACCTGTGGGTCGCCACCGGCGGCAACGGCCTGACGCGGGTCAGCGATCCCGCCGGATCACCGGCCTTCCGCCAGTTCGCCATCAACCTGGGCGGACTCGACCTGACGGCCGTGACCGGCGGCATGATCGGCGGCAGCGAGCGCGTCTACTATGCGATGGACGGCGCCGGCATCGGCCAGATCGTCGACGGGCTCTCGGGCAACCTCTACACGGCCGAACAGGACGACCTGATCTCGAATACCGTCAACGCGATGCAGATCTGGGAAGGCCAGTTGTTCGTGGGCACGCCCGTCGGCGTGTCGCGCTTCGCGAACAACGTCTTCACCGACCAGAATGCGGGATTCGGCAGCCTGGTCGTGAACGACTTCGCGATCGACAGCGACGGCAACCTGCTCGCGGCGACCAACGGCGGCATCTACCGCTGGAACGACACCAACTCCACCTGGCAGTACGTGCGGGGGATCGGCGCCTGGGTGATGCGCGTCAGCTGCCGGGCCGACGAGATCTGGGCCCTCGGCGTCGACGGCAGCGGCAACGGCGTGATGGAGGCTTCCTCGGGCGGCATCTGGCGCGTCGTGGCGCTGCCGAAGGCGAAGTGCCGCTCGGTGCTGGCCGGCGCCGACGTCTGGATCGGCGGCCGCACCGTGCAGGCGAGCGGCTCGCGCGTGCTCGAACAGGCGTACGTGGGAAGGCGCGAGGCCGCCGACCAGTTCACGCTGCATGAGTTCGGGTCCAGCCTGGTCCGCAGCGCCGAGGGCATCACCTTCGGCGCCGGTGGCGAGGCCTGGATCGGCGACTGGGGCGGTCGCTACGTGTCGAAGCTCGACGACGGCCAGTGGTCGCACCTGTGGGAGAGCGCCAATGTCGCGCCCGATTCCAACGGCATCTTCACCGCCGGCGGCAACGTCCTGGCGATGGCCACCGGTCCCGACGGCACCGTCTGGGCCAACCAGTTCACGGTGGGCCTGTTGCGGATCGACGGCGCCACGGGCAAGGTGAATCACCTCACCGCCGCCACCAGCGGGCTTTCGACGCACTTCATCGTCAACCTCGTCACGCATCCGGACGGCCCGTTGATCGCGATGTTCGACGCGTCGAACACGGTGTCGAAGGTGGACGTGCTCGTGGATCCCGCGCACTGGCGCAACCCGGGCAACTGGATGGTGCTGCCGCGCGACGGCGGCCTGGGCTCGGGCCCGACGGTCTGGGACGCAGTGGTCGAGCGGCGCGACGTGATCTGGTTCGCGGTCGAGGACGTGGGCCTGGTGCGCTGGGACATCAACGGTGACGCGGCCGGACCGAACGATACGCTGACGTGGCTCGACCAGTCGGATGACCGCTGGGACGCACCGATCACCGCCATCTCCGGCACGACGCTGGACCCGGGCAAGGCTGTCGCGCTGGCCCTGGGCCGCGACGGCACGTTGTGGGCCGGCGGCAACGGCGTCGTCCAGTTCACCTACGACAGCGTGGCGCGCCGCGCGACGCTGCTCACCTCCCTCAGCGAGAAGGTCGCCTCTTCCTCCGAGGGCCTGGTCAACGGCAACGTGGCGGACCTGGCCGTCGACGTGAACGGCGACGTCTGGGTCGCTACACGCACCGGCTTGAACCGTGTCAACGGCAGCGGCAACAGTGTCACGGTCGAGGCCTGGATCGACCTGGCCAACTACTACGGGTCCACGACCTACCAGACGCTGTATTCGGAGATCGCACCGCTGCCCGGCGTGACCTACCGCAAGATCGTGGCTGACGCCACCGGCAGGCAGCTCCTGTTGAGCTCGGACCAGGGCACTGTCCTCATCACCGTCGGCAGCGGCGGCGGCACCGACGGGACAGCCGGCCTGTTGGACAACGCCTACTGCTACCCGAACCCGTGGCTGCCGGATACGGCCGGGACGGCCGGATTGCGGATGGCTGGATTCCCCGGCGGCGTCTCGGCCGATGAGCCGGCACTGGTGGAGATCTACGACCTGCAGGGCGAGCTCGTCTACGCGGACGACAGCGTGGTGTCGGAGCTGGCATTCTGGAACGGAACGAATCGCATGGGCAACCGCGTGAAGGCGGGGATGTACGTCATCCGCGTCAGCTGGGGCGGGCAGTCCAGGGCGCTGACGTTGGCAGTGGTACGCTGAGCGGGCTCGGCAGCGCGCTTCGGCGGTAACGATACGGGGTTCGCATGGGCGACATTCAGGGAACCGGGTTCATTGCGCGCGACAGCTTCCTGCCGTTCTTCCGGCCGGACCTGGGCGAAGCCGAACTGTCCGCCGTCACCGAGGTGCTGCGCTCGGGCTGGCTCACCTATGGGCCCAAGGTGCGTGAATTCGGCGATGCCTGCGCCGGCTACCTGGATGTGCCGCACGCGGTGCCCGTGGCCAGCGCGTCGGCCGGCCTGCTGGTGGGCCGGAAGGCACTCGGTGTGGGGCCGGGCGACGAAGTGGTGCTCCCGTCGCTTACGTTCGTCGCCACGCTGGGCGCGGTGGTGCACTGCGGGGCGCGACCGGTCCTTGCCGACATCGACCCGGCCAACCTGGGCCTGGACCCGGCGGCGTTCGCCGCCGCCATCACCCCGCGCACGAAAGCGGTCATCCCGGTGCACCTGGCAGGACATCCCTGTCGCATCGAGGAGATCCTGGAGATCGCCCGGCCGCGCGGCATCCGTGTGCTCGAGGACGCGGCCCATGCCTTCGGCGCCGAGGTGCACGGCAAGCGCCTGGGCGGGCTCAGCGACGCGACGGTGTTCTCGTTCTACGCGACCAAGTGCATCACCAGCGGCGACGGCGGCCTGATCACGACGTGCGATCCCGATGTGGCGCGTCGCGTGCAGGTGCTCAGTTTCCACGGCATGGACGGCAACGCCTGGCAACGCTACACGGACAAGGGACGCTGGTACTACGAGATCGTCGAGTTCGGCTACAAGATGCATCTCGGCGACCCGGCCGCCGCCCTGGGGCTGGTCCAGCTGGGGCGCGCCGACGCCTTCATGGCGCGTCGTACAGCCATTGCCGAACGCTTCACGCAGGAACTGGCCGGGACACCCGGGTTGACCCTGCCTTCGGCGGCCGACTGGTGCACGCACGCCTGGCACCTCTACCCGGTGCGCGTGGATCGCGCGCTCATTGACGGCGGGCGCGATGGCGTGATCGCCGACCTCACCGCGAACCGCATCGGCAGCTCGGTGCATTTCATCCCCCTGCACTACCATCCCGTGTTCCGCGAGGCGGGCGCCGAGTTCGCGCCGCACCTGGGCGAGACGGAGCGGTACTTCGACGAGGCGGTCAGCCTGCCGCTGTTCCCGTCGATGACCGAACAGGAGATCGTCGACGTGGTCACGGTCGTGCGCGAGAGCCTGCGGCGGCGGTGCCGTTGAAGGGCGAGTCGGCGCCGGCGGCTTCGGTCCCGGCGATCCGCATCGAGAACACCGCGACGGCCCCGCCGGGCTGGGACGACCTGGTCGAGGCCGACGGATCCTGCGACTATCCGCACACGGCGTACTGGAACGAGTGTGCCGCCCGCGCCCTGCCGGGGGCGATGCCCTGCTGGCTGACGGCGCGGCAGGGGGACAGGCTCGTGGCCGGACTCGTCGCGGTGTCCCGCGCGGTGGCGGGCGGCCCGCTGGCGCGTCGGCGCCTCGACAGCAGCGTCGAGGGCACTTCGTGCGGGCCACTCGTGGTGCGCGATCTGCCGGTGCCCGACCAGGCTGCCTGCGCGCGCGCGCTGCTCACGACCTATCGGGGCCTGCTGCCGGGTCCACTCGGCGCCGTCACGTTCGCGCTCGGGCCCGAACGGGAGCGCAGGTTCGGCTCGTTGGCGGCATCGATGGGCGGCTGGACGCGACATGAGTCTCCCACCGCGGTCATCGACCTCGAAGGCGACGCCGAGACCGTCGCGCTTACCCGGCTCTCGAACAGCAAGCGCAATGAGCGCAACCGCGGGTTGAAGCGCGGCGCGGTGGTGTCCGCTACGCGTGACCCGGGCGACCTTGCCGAGTACTACCCGCTCTATGCCGCGGCTGCCGCGAGCTGGGGCATCGTGCCGACGCCGTTGTCCTTCCTGCAGGCGCTGCTGGCCGACCCGCTCGAACGGGTGTTCTTCACCTGTATCCGTTGCGAAGGCCGCGTGATCGGCGGTCACCTGAACCTGCACCTCGGCGACCGCGTCTTCGCCTGGAACGGCGTCAGTGACCCGGCTGTGGCCCGCAGCCATTTCCCGGGCACCTTGTGCATGTGGGGCGACATCGTCGAGTCCTGCCGGCGGGGAGCGCGACAGCTGGACATCGGAGCCAGCGGCGGTATCACGTCGCTCGAGGGATTCAAGCGCTACTTCGGGGCCGGGACTGAGGAACGCGGCTACTACGTCTGCGAGGGCGCGGCTCTCCGTGCGGTGCGCGCCACGCGGGTCCTGCTAGGGCGTCCGGTCTTCGGGCGGCCTGACCGCGGCGTGCCCGGACACCGCTGGCACGATGGCCGCACCGGGACGCCGCGCGAGGAGGACACACCGTGAGCCTGGTCTCCGCCGGCACCCGCATCTTCGCCGGGCGCGTGGGCCAGGTCGCGGCCAATGCCGCAGTCGTGGTGCTCGTTGCGCAACGACTGGGCCCGGCGGGGCAGGGACACTACAGCCTCACCGTCGCCGTCACGCTGCTCGCCGCTTCACTGCTGGGCGGCGGCATGGGGCTCGCGGCGGTGCCGGCGCTCAGGCAGGGTCGTGTGCGGCCGCAACGCCTGATGCGAGCGCAGTTCCTGTGGATGGCCGCGATGTCACTGGTGTTCGGGGCTGCCGCGCAGGTGGCCGTCAGCGGCGATGCGGCCGCCGCCTGGTTTGCCTCGCACCTCGGCTGGACGCCCGAAGTCGGGCGCCTGGCTGCAGCCGGCGCCTTCGGCATGATGGGCTTCCGAGATCTTCACCTACAACCTGCTGGCGCGGGGCCGCCTGGTTGTCGGCTCGGCCATCAACGGCTGGCGCGCGTTCGGCCACCTGCTGCTCGTGGTCGCGCTGCTGGTGGCCGGTCACCTGACCCTCACGACCGCGGTGGCGGCCTTCGCGGTGGCGCAGGTCGGCGGGCTGGTGGCGATCATCATCGTCGCCCTGCGCGACCTGCGGCGCGCGCCGGCGTCGCCGGTGACGGCGGGGGTGGACGGCGTCCCGGTCGCCGCGGCGCTGCCGATGGGCAACGGCGAGGTACCGGCCGACCTGGACCAGCGTCCGCTCTGGCGGCTCGTGGCGTTCAACCTGCGCCACGGGGCACTCGGCCAGCTGTCGGCGGTCGCCTACTTCCTGCTGCTGCGCCTCGACCAGGGCCTGCTGGAACACTTCCGCGGCGCGACCGAGGTGGGTCTCTACTCGCTGGCCGTCTATGTGGGCGAACTCCTGTGGCTGCTGCCCGGCGCGCTGACCCCGTTGCTGGTGCACAGCTCGGCGGCCGATGCCAGCGACCCGCGGCGCGACCGCACGGCCGCACGCGCCGTGCGCATGGGAGTGGGGCTCACGCTTGCCGGGGCGCTGCCCCTGTTCCTGTTGGCGGTGCCGCTGCTCGAGCTGGCAGGCGGCGGCCAGTACGCGGCTTCCGGGCCGGCGCTGCGCGCCCTGCTGCCCGGCATCGTGGCGTTTGCGCCGGGCGTCGTGCTGGCCGGCGATTTCATCGGGCGCGGCCGGCCCCACTGGAACACGCAGGCCAGCGTGGTCACGGTCATCATCAACGTCGGGGTCGCCCTGGCCCTGATCCCGCGCCACGGCGCCGTGGGCGCCGCCTGGGCGAGCACCATCGCCTATGCCTGTGGCTCGGCAATCATGCTCTGGCGGTTCCGGCGCGCGACGGGGATGTCCCTGCGTGGGCTCGTTCTCGGCCGCCACCGGCGGCCCCTGCCTCTCTAGCCTCTTCCCGGGACGCCATCACCCTGCACGAACCGGCTCCCCGCGGCCGCGCGGCCGCATGCGCCTGCCTGGCGACGCCCACCTTGCCCCGCATCTGGCGGCGTTCCCGGCGCTTGGGAAGTTATCCACAAATAACTCAGGTGTTCCCGAATTTAGGGCATTGACATGCCCAGTGGGGGCGGATTATTGTGCCGCGGTGGCCAGTGGTGAAAAAAGGTGATTCACGGTGATTTCGGAGGTTGATGGCGGGGGCCGACGGATCGGCACAAGACGGACAGGATGTCCACTAACCCGCCATCAACCAACCACTTACGAAAACGGCCACGATAGCGACGCTTAAGCCTGAGCCGGGGGATGAACCGGGTGGACTCCAAGCCGACAACAGCAGCAGACGGGGGCTTCGCCTTCACCTTCCACGGGTCGTACACCCGTGCGGTGGATGCGAAGGGCCGCTTTGCCCTGCCGTTCCGGCTTCGTCAGGCCGGGTCCGACCAGGCCGAGGAAAAGTACATGGTGTCGCGGGGCGCCGACGGCACGCTCAGCCTGCAGCCCTTACGAGGTGTGGGTGGAGAACTTCAACCGCCTGCGGAACGAGCCGCCCAGCCAGAAGCTGCGCGACTACCTGCGGCGGATGTCGGCCAACAGCACGCAGGTGGCGGTCGATGCGCAGGGACGCGTGGCGATCGCCCCGGAGAAGCTGGCCGAGTACGGGATCGACAAGAAGATCACCGTGCTGGGCGTCGGTTCCTACATGGAGCTGTGGTCGCCGGAAGCGCTGGCCGCTCGCGGCCAGGACAACGCTGACGACGCGGCATTCGACGATGAGTTCTTCCGCTGACCTTCGGGCAGCGGCGGATGACCGGCGGCATGGAGGCCGGCCGGATACAGCCGGGCAGCAGGGGCGCCGACGGACCGGCGCCCGCCCGGCGTAGCCAAACGCGGTCCAGAGCACGGAATCTCGGCAGCACGCAACAGCAACGACGCACACGCACCGGGCCCACGGATGGGCCGCGCAGGGGGATGGATCCCGTGACACCGAGAGAGATGACCCGGCTGCCCGGCAGGCAGGAGGCCGCAGGCAACCATACGGAGATCTTGATTCGGCAGAACGACAAGGCTGTCTGGGTCACTCTCTCGGGTATCCTTGACCGGGCCGGCATGGAGAAGCTGATCGCAGGCGTGGCGCCGAAGCTCAACCGCCGCGGCGTGCGCATCGTGCTCGACGGCAGCCGGCTTTCCCACCTCGACTACCGCGCCACCGGCGCACTCGTGGCCTGGAACCGGCGGCTGCGCCTGTTCAACCACCAACTCTACCTGCACGGCTGGAGTGACTACCTGAAGGCGATCGTGGTCATGGAAGACTGGGATCGCGAACTGGGAGCCACGCCGACGGCCATGACCGCCTGGCGCCAGCCGGCCGGAGCGCACTCCGACGTCATGCCATGATCTCCGCGCCACATGTCCCGGTGCTGCGTGAGGAGACCCTGGGTCTCCTCGCGGCCGGACCGGGCCGGCGCATTATCGACGGCACCTTCGGATTCGGGGGCCACGCCGCCGGCCTGCTCGAGGCCGGCGCCGACGTTCTGGGCGTCGACCTCGACGCCGTCGCGCAGGCTGCCTGCCGCGACCTGGCCGCCACCCGGCCGCGGTTGCACTGCCACCACGGCTCCTTCCGCGATCTCGACGCCGCGCTGCGGTCGGTGGGCTGGGACGGGGTCGACGGCGTGCTGCTCGACCTGGGCGTCAGCTCGAAGCAGTTCGACGACCCGGCCAAGGGCTTCAGCTACCGCGCCGACGGGCCGCTCGACCTGCGCTTCGACCAGACGCGGGGACAGACCGCGGCCGACCTGTTGGTCGGGCTCGACGAGTCGGGAATCGCGGACCTGATCTGGCGCTGGGGCGAGGAGCGCGGCAGCCGTCACATCGCGCGACGGCTGGTCCAGAGCCGCGCCGAGGCGCCGCTGTCGACGACGACGCAGGTGCGCGAGGCCGTGAAGTCGGCCCTGCCGCGCGGCGTCAAGCCGGAGCCCGTGCTGAGCCGGGTCTTCCAGGCGTTGCGGATCGCCGTGAACGACGAGCTCGGCGCGCTCGCCGACGCGCTGGCGTCGATGCAGCGCGTGCTGCGGCCGGGCGGGCGCCTGGTCGTCATCTCGTACCACTCGCTCGAGGACCGGTTGGTGAAGCGGTTCATCGACCAGGAAAGGCGCGACTGCGTGTGCCCGCCGGACACGCCGGTCTGCGTCTGCCGTCACAAGGCGTGGCTGCGCCCGCTGACCCGCAAGGCGGTTGTCGCCTCGGCAGCGGAGCAGCACGTCAACGCGCGATCGCGCAGCGCCAGGCTGCGCGCCGCCGAGATCATCTGAATGAGGGCGGCAGGATGCCGCCCGCAAGGAGACAGCATGCGCAGGTGTTCCGGATATCCGCTGGCTCCCGTCGGTTCCCTGGCCGCCCGCCAGGGGGCGGCCATGGCCCATCGTCGCCGCGTCATGCGGGGGCGAAAGGGCCTGGTCGCCCTGGTTCTCGTGCTCGTGGCGGTGGTGCTGGGCGCCGCCGTGCATGTGACCAATGAAGTGACGGCCCTGCGCCGCCACATCGTCACGCTCGAGGCGCAGCGTCGGTGCGCCGAGGCGGAGCAGGCCGAACTGCTCGCCAAGTGGAATGCGGCCACGACCCTGCCCGTGCTGGTCGAGCGCGCGCAGAAGGAGCTCGGCCTGGAGGTGGGCGGCGTGCCCGGCGTCACGCTGATCGCCACGCGTACGGAACCCGGTCGGCAGCCCAGTCGCATCCGCCGCTTCCTGGGCGGGCTTGGCGGCGCCGACGCGGCACTGGCGGCGGAACCCGGCGGGGTCCGCAGTGAAGAATCGATGATCTCGCTCGAGCCGCGTCGCGGCGATGTGAGGGGGCGCTGATGTCAGGGCAGGATGCGCGCAATACGGGGGACAATCGGCTTCGCATCGTGCGGCTGGCAGTGGTCGCGTTCGGCGTCCTGCTGGCGCTGCGCGTCGTGCAGGTGCAGGTCGTGGAACACGAGCGCTGGCTTCAGCGCGCGAACGGGCAGTGGTCGCGTGAGGTCGTCATCGACGCCGAGCGCGGCAATCTCTACGACCGCAACGGCCGCCCGCTGGCCGTCTCGGTGACCACCACCCAGGTGGGCCTGACGCGCCGGTTCATGGAAAAGGACCCCAGGCTCGTCGCCGACCTGGCCGAAGTCACGGGTCGGCCCGAGGCCGAGGTGCGGCAGAAGATCGAGTCGACATCCAAGCCGCACATCGTGCTGGGCTCGGGCGTGGTCCTGTCGGCCGAGCAGCGGCAGCGGTTGCGGCGCTGGAAGTCCGTGACGCTCGACGAACGCTGTTCACGCTACTATCCGACCGACGGCATGGCGGCCAGCCTGGTCGGCTTCTATCGCCAGGATCCCGACGCGGTCCACGCCACCGGCCTGGAACTGAGCCTGGAAGAGGAACTGGCCGGCGAGCCGGGACTGGCGCGCGAGATCCAGACGGCGCAGCCGGGAGTCAAGCTGGGGCGCATCGTGCTGCAGAACGCCAGGCACGGCCGCAACCTCGTGCTCACGCTGGACGCCGGACTGCAGGAGATCTGCGAGCAGCGCCTGCTCGACGCCGTCACCACCACCAACGCCAAGGGCGGTTCGGTGCTGGTGCTCGATCCCTCGAACGGCGACGTCCTGGCCGCGGCCAGCTACCCGCTGATGGACACGCGCTCGAAGTCCCACGAGGACGGCGCCGTCTGGAACAACCGCAATTTCACGACGCAGTTCGAGCCGGGCTCGCTGTTCAAGATCTTCAGCGGCGCCGCGTTGCTGCACCACGGCGCCGTCGACACCGGCATGGTGTTCAACTGCGACAACAACTCGGGCTCGCCGTACGGCATCTCCAACGACAAGAACCACGACTACGGTCACCTCAGCTTCGGCGGCGCCATGGCCGTCTCGAGCAATGTCTACTTCGCCAAGGCCGCGATGCGCCTGGACGACGACAAGCTCTTCAGCGACCTGTCCGCCTTCGGCTTCGGCGAGCGCACGAAGTTTCCCTACAAGGCGCAGCCGCGCGAAGCCTGCGCAAGCCCGAGGAGTGGAACGGCGCCGACAAGCCCTGCATCTCCATCGGGCAGGCGGTGTCGGCCACGGCCGTGCAGCTGGGCATGGCCCTGTGCGCGGTGGCCAACGGCGGCACGTTGTACGCGCCGCGCTGCGTGAAGGAAGTTCGCGGCCGGGATGGCGGGGTCATCGAAGAGGTCCAGCCGGCGGCCCTGCGCCGCGTCATGGCCCCGCCCCTGGCCGACGTCCTGCGGGGCGCGATGAAGCGCGTCGTCGCCGAAGGTACCGGCTCGGGCACGAAGCTCGATTGGATCGCGAGCGGCGGCAAGACCGGCACGGCACAGAAGAGCCGCGACGGCCACGGCTACACCGCGGGTGCGTACATGTCCAGCTTCGGCGGCATCGTGCCCATCGACGACCCGCGCCTGGTGGTGCTCGTGGTGCTGGACGAACCGGATTGGACGCACCACTACGCCTCGCAGAGCGCCGTGCCGCTGTACCGCGGCGTGATCGAGGACATCCGCCGCTGCACCGACTGGCTGAGCGATGCTCCCGGTGATCGCACCGGCCCGGTGGTGCTGCCGGATCCGCTGCAGTTGGTGGAAGTGCCCGATGTGCTGTACCTTCGCGCGGCGCACGCGAACGACCGTCTCGGCGCCGCCGGCCTGCGCAGCGTCGGTGACGAGCGCGACGGCGTGGTGGTCGGCCAGGTGCCGGCCGCCGGCACGCGATGCGAGGCGGGCACGACCGTGACGCTGACGATCGCCGGCCGGAAGCCGGCCATGGCCGCCGCGCCGGCGGCGGGCGATCTCTGTCCCGACTTCACGGGCATGAGCAACCGCCAGATCCGGAGCCTGGCTGCACGCCTCGGCCTGCAGGTGGTCATCGAAGGCGTCGGCTATGCCAGTGCGCAGGATGTGGAGCCGAACGGCCCGCGGCCCGAAGGGCCCATCACCGTCACCATGGAGACGACGTGGAACTGACCCTGGCCGCGCTCTGCCGTGGAATTCCCGGGCTCGAGGACGGACCACGCGCCGATGCGGTCGTCACGCGGGTGACGGCCGACTCGCGTGAGGCCGGTCCCGGCGTGCTGTTCGTGGCCGTCCACGGCTCGTCGGGCGACGGCCACGCCTTTGCCGCAGCGGCGCTCGAGGCCGGCTGCCCGGCGGTCGTGGTGCAGGACCGCCAGGCCGTGCCCGGCGCCGCGCCCGGCCGCGTGCTCGTGGCCGGCGATACGCGACCCATGCCGGCCCTGCTGGCGCGACGGCTGGCGGGCGACCCGGACCTGACGCTGAAGACGGCCGCCGTGACCGGCACCAACGGCAAGACCACGACCGCGTTCCTGCTGCGGGCGCTGCTGGGCGCCGTGCACGGTCGCTGCGGACTGGTCGGGACCATCGAGTACGACGACGGTCGCGAGCGGCGGCCGGCCCCGTTGACCACGCCCGGTGGTCCGGTGTTCTTCGAACTGCTCGGCCGCATGCTGCGCAACGGCTGTCGCGGCGTCGCCATGGAGATCTCGTCGCACGCGCTGGACCAGGGCCGCACCGCGGGTCTGGAACTGGATGTCGCGGTGATGACGAACCTCGGCCGCGATCACCTCGACTACCACGGCGACATGGCCCGGTACCTGGCCGCCAAAGCGCGCATCATCGAGCTGCTGCGCCCAGCCGTGGCCGGCGCTCCCGCCGGCGCCGTGATCATCAACCGGCAGGACGAACAGCTGCGCACGGTGGATGTGTCGCGTTGCCGCCACATCGGCTTCGCGGCCGACCCGCGGCAGCCGGCCCACGACGCCGAACTGCGCGTGGTTGCCGCGACGCTGCGCATGGACGGCACGCACCTGGAACTGGATTGGCAGGGTCGGCGCCTCGGGCTGGACAGCCCGCTGGTGGGCCGCTTCAACGTGGAGAACCTGACGGCGGCCCTGGCTGCCGGCCTCGCGCTCGGCTGCGAGGCGGAGGCCTGCTGCGCGGCGCTGGCTGCGGTACCGCAGGTGCCGGGCCGGCTCGCACGCCTGTCGCTCCCGAACGGGGCGATCGCCGTCGTGGACTACGCGCACACGCACGATGCGCTGGCCGCCGTGCTGGGCGCCTGTCGCGAACTGACCGACGGCCGGCTGCTGGCGGTGTTCGGCTGCGGCGGCGACCGCGATCGCGGCAAGCGACCGCTGATGGGAGCGGTCGTGGCGCGCGACGCCGACCTGGCCTGGATCACCTCCGACAACCCGCGCGGCGAGGAACCGGCCTCGATCTGCGCCCAGATCGCCGAGGGATTCGCGGCGCAACCCGAGCCGCGCGCGCGACTCAGCCGCGTGGTCGTGGACCGTCGCAGCGCCATCCACGAGGCGCTGGCGGCCGCGCTGCCCGGCGACATCGTCATCGTCGCGGGCAAGGGGCACGAGGACTACCAGCTTGTCGGCGACCGGCGCCTGGACTTCGACGACCGGCAGGTCATCCGCGACTGGGTGCGGGAGCAGGGCGCGTGAGCGCGCCCGGCGGCATCCTGCTGGCGACCGCGGTCGCGGACCTGCGGGGGGCCGGGCTTCTCACCGGTATCCTGACGGGCGGGGCGGCGGGGCTGGCGATGTCGCCGGAGCCCCCGGAAGGCGCCTGGTTCGCCGGTGCAGGACTCGATTCGCGGCGGCTTGCGCCCGGGCAGCTGTTCGTGGCGCTGCGGGGCGAGAATGTCGATGGCCGCGCCTACGCGGCCGGGGCGGTGGCCGCCGGGCACTGGGTGCTGACGCGGGAGTGGGACGGCGGCGGCGCCGAACCGCTGGCCGGATCGCCTGCGCCCGCCTCGGCGGGCGTGTTGCTCAGCAACGACCCCGACGCGGCACTGGCGGCGCTCGCCGCTGCGTACCGGCGGCGCCTGACCGCGCTGACCGTGGTCGGGATCACCGGCACCAACGGCAAGACCACGACCAAGGATTTCGTGCGCGCCGCGCTGGCGGGCGCCGGGCCGGTCACGGCGACTGCGGGCAACCTCAACAACCGCCTCGGCGTGCCGTTGACGCTGCTGGGCCTCGATGCGGGTCTCCGCTTCGCGGTCATCGAGATGGGGGCCTCGGCGGTGGGCGACATCGCCCGGCTGGCCGGCCTGGCCCGGCCGGAAGTGGGCATCATCACGAACGCGTCGCCGGCGCACCTGGCGGAGTTCGGCTCGCTCGACGGCATCATCCAGGGCAAGGGCGAACTGCTCGATGCCCTGCCGCCCGACGGCATCGCCGTGCTGAACGCCGACAGCCCGGGCTTCGACCGGTGGCTGGCGCGCGCCCGCTGTCCCGTCGTGAGCGTGGGACGCCAGGGCGGCGATCATCGCTGGACGTGGCGCGCGGGTGAGGCCGACGGGCCTGCCGAACTGGTTCTCGACGGACGGTCGTGGCCGGTGCCGCTGCCCGGCGAACACAATGCCGCCAACCTGGCGGCGGCGATCCTGGCCGCACGTGCGGCCGGCGCCGACGACGAGGCGATTGCCCGCGGGCTGGCCGGCTTCCGGGGCTCGCCGCACCGAGCGGTCCTGCTGCGCATCGGCGGGCGGCTGGTGCTCGACGACGCCTACAACGCCAATCCCGGCAGCATGGCGGCTGCCGCGCGCGCGGTGGCGGCGCTGCCCGGCGCCGGTTGCGCCGTGGCCGTCCTGGGCGCCATGGCCGAACTGGGCCCTGACAGCGTTGAGATCCACCGGCAGACCGGGCGGCAGGTGGCGGCCGCCGGCGTGCAGGTGCTGGTGGCGGTCGGGGAAAATGCGCGCGGGCTCCGTGAAGGCTTTGACGCGGCGGGCGGAACCGGTCATTATTGCGCATCCGTCGAAGAGGCGGCGGCGCTGCTGGCTGGAATCACGGCGCCGGGGGACCGCCTTCTGGTCAAGGGCTCGCGCAGCGCCGGCATGGAACGGCTGCTGGCCCTGCTCGAGACCTCGTTCGGCTGAGGACTGAGCCGCGGTCGAATCCGGAACCATTGGCAAGGAAGCCATGTTCTACCATCTTCTGTATCCGCTGCACCAGTACTGGTCGGCATTCAATGTCTTCAAGTACATCACCTTCCGGTCCGCGTACGCCACCGTCACGGCGCTGCTCATCTGCTTCCTGCTCGGCAACTGGGTGATCCGTCGCCTGGCCGCGATGCAGATCGGCGAGGAGATCCGCGAGGACGGGCCGCAGTCGCACCAGAAGAAGAAGGGCACGCCCACGATGGGTGGCGTGCTGGTGCTGACCGCGATCGTCATCCCGACGCTCCTGTGGGCCGACCTGACGAACCGGTACGTGCAGCTGGCGCTGCTGGGCACGGTCTGGATGGGCGCCATCGGCTTCATCGACGACTACCTGAAGGTGGTCAAGAAGCGTCGCAAGGGCATGATCGGGCGCTTCAAGCTGGTGGGGCAGGTCAGCTACGGCCTGCTGCTGGGCATCATCCTGATCTACACCGGCGGCAACGATCCGATGCTCACCAAGACCAGCGTGCCGTTCCTGAAGGACGTCTTCATCAACTGGGGACCGTTCTACATCCCGCTCGTGATCCTCGTCGTCACCGGCGCGAGCAACGCCGTGAACCTGACCGACGGGCTCGACGGCCTGGCCATCGGCCTCAGTTCGCTCGCATTCGCAGCCTACGCGGTGCTGGCCTACCTCAGCGGCCACGCCGCCTTCGCGCAGTACCTCAACACGCCGCACCTGCCGCTGGCGGGCGAGCTGACCATCTACTGCGCCTCGGTGGTCGGCGCCGGTCTGGGCTTCCTGTGGTTCAATGCGCATCCGGCCCGCGTCTTCATGGGCGACACCGGCAGCCTTGCGCTGGGCGGAGCACTGGGTACGGTGGCCATCCTGGTCAAGCGTGAGTTCCTGCTGGTGGTGCTCGGCGGCATGTTCGTGGCCGAGGCCCTCTCGGTGATGCTGCAGGTCGTGTACTTCAAGCGCACCGGCGGCAAGCGGCTGTTCCGCATGGCGCCGCTGCATCACCATTTCGAACTGCTCGGCTGGTCCGAGACGCAGGTTGTCGTCAGGTTCTGGATCGTCGGCGTCCTCATGCTCCTGCTGGGCATGTCGTCGATCAAGCTGCAGTAGGCCGCGTCGCGCGCGGCATCCGAAGGGCGGCGGCAGGGCACATGCGGTTGGAGGGGACACGCTGCTGGGTGATCGGGCTGGCGCGCAGCGGCTGCGCCGCCGGTGCCCTGCTGCGTCGTCACGGGGCTGCGGTGCTCGGCCTGGACGATGCGGACACGGCGACGCTGACCGCCCGCTGGGAACGCGAAGGACTGGCCGCGACCGCGGCCGGCTGCTTCGACGAGGTGCGCGACGGCGGTCGCGAACCGGACGGCGCCTGGGCCCGGCCCGGGCTGGTCGTCATCAGCCCGGGCGTGCCGGGCACGCACCCGCGCCTGCAGGCCCTGCCGACAGGCGTGCCGGTGATCGGCGAGCTGGAGCTCGGCGCGCGCTTCTGCCGAGCGCAGTCGGCGGCCATCACGGGCACCAACGGCAAGTCGACCACCACCGAGCTGCTGGCGAACCTCGTGCGCGCCGCAGGCCGCCGCGGCGAGGCGCTGGGCAACGTGGGGCGCCCGCTGTGCCTGGTGGCCGAGGAGCTGGAGCCCGACGATGTCGCCGTGCTGGAAGTCAGCTCGTTCCAGCTGGAGAGCGTCGAGACGTTCCGCCCGCGCGTGGGCGCGGTGCTGAACCTGGCGCCGGACCACCTGGACCGCTACCCGGACCTGGCCTCGTACTACGCGGCCAAGCAGCGGCTGGCGGGGCTGCTGCCGGCCGAGGGCCTGTTCGTGACCTGGACGCGTTGCCCGGAGGCCATGGCCTGGCCGACCGCCGCCAGGCGGCTGTGGTTCGGCGACGAGGCCGACGGCGCCGGTGTCTTCTTCCGCGCCGGGCAACTGTGGGCCGGATCCGGTGACCGGCCGGCGCAGCCGTTGCTGGCCGAGGCCGAGCTGGCGCAACGCTCGCCGACCAATCGCCTGAATGCACTGGCCGCGGTGGCCATGGGCCTGGGACTGGACCTGCCGCCCGAGTCAATGGCCGCCGGCCTGCGCACGTTCGCTGGCCTGGCCGACCGGCACGAACTGGTGGGCGTGCGCGGCGGCGTGCGCTTCGTCAACGACACCAAGGCCACGAACGTGCACGCGGTGTGCGCGGGTCTGGCCGACCACCACGGACAGGTGGTGCTCATTGCCGGCGGCAGCGGCAAGGGCGAGGACTACGCGCCGTTGCGCGAGGTGATGGGTTCGGTGCGCCACGTGGTGCTGATCGGCGCCGAAGGACCGGCGATCGGTCGTGCACTGGCGGGCGTCGTGCCGCTGAGCACGGCCCCCGACATGGACCAGGCCGTGGCGCAGGCCGCGCAACTGGCCGAGCCCGACGCGACCGTGCTGCTGAGCCCGGCCTGCGCCAGTTTCGACATGTTCGCCAACTACAAGGCGCGCGGGGCGGCATTTGCCGCCGCGGCGCTGAAGGCGGGGGCGCGGCGCCCGTAAGGGGCACGGCGGCAGCCGCAAAGGACACCGGCATCGACCACGGAGGGTCGCATGAACCGCACGATTCGCGAGATGATCGGGGCCTTCGAAGGTTCGGACGGCTGGCTGCTGGGATCGGCCGGCCTGCTGCTGTTCATGGGTGTATTCGTGGTCTACGGGGCCGGCAGCTCGAACCTGGACGGGCACAGTTCGCCGCTCGGCCAGCATTTCGTCGTCATCAAGCACCTGATGATGATCGGCCTGGGCGGGGCCCTGCTGCTGGCGTTGTCGCACATCGACTACCACGTGTGGCGGCACCCCTGGCTGAACCGTTCGGCGCTGGGCCTGTCGTACTTCCTTGTCGCGCTGACCCTGGTCATGGTGCGGCGCGATGACGAGGGCAACCGCCTGATCACCCGCTGGCTGAGCATCGGCGGCTTCTCGCTGCAGCCGGTGGAGCTGGCGAAGATGGCGCTGGTGATGTTCATGGCCGAACGCCTGACCACGGTCCGCACCACCGGCCGGGCGCCGGGCCGGCCGCTGCTGTGGACGCTGGCAGCCGGGCCGCTGCTGCTCATGCTGCTCCTGGCCATGCAGCCCAACTACGGCAACATGATGGTCGTGGGCGGCATCACCGTGCTCATGCTGTTCATCACCGCGAGCGCCGACCGCTGGCTGCGCTGGCTGTCGCTGGGGGCGCCGGTGGCTGCGGCCCTTGCCTACCTGATCGTCCCGAAGATCCACCATCGCGTGAACCAGATGTTCGCCGGCTTCAACGGCGGCTCGTTCGGCCACCAGGTCGACCAGTCGTTGATCGGCCTGGGCGCCGGCGGCGCGCGCGGCCTGGGCGTGGGACAGAGCCACAACAAGTACGCGTTCCTGCCCGAGGCGCACACCGACTTCATCTACTCCGTCCTGGGCGAGGAGATGGGCCTGGTCGGTTCGCTTGGCGTGATCATCCTGCTGATGGTCTTCGTCTGGCGCGGCCTGGTGATCGCGCAGCGCGCGCCCGATGCGTTCGGCCGTGCGCTGGCCGCGGGCCTGACCGGCGGCCTTGCCATCTACGGCATCACGAACCTGGCGATGGTCACAGGGCTGTTCCCGGTCGTCGGCGTGCCGCTGCCGTTCGTCAGCTTCGGCGGCACGGCCATGCTGGCGGGCCTGGCCTCGATCGGGCTGCTGCTCAGCATCGACCGCCGCAGCCGCTCGCACCAGGTGTACCGGCGACGGTGGGAACGCGGCGGCGTCTCGTGAGCGACGCGCGCGTCCGCATCCTGATCACCGGTGGCGGCACCGGTGGTCACGTCTACCCGGGCCTGGCCGTGGCCGAGCAGCTGCGGAGGCTGGCTCCGGGCGCGGAGATCCGCTTCGTGGGCACGAGCCGGGGAATCGAATCGACGCTGGTGCCGAAGGCCGGCTGGCCGTTCACGGCGGTGGCGGCCTCGGGCTTCCGCGGCCTGGGCCTGGTGGCGCGGCTCCGTTTTCTGGTAAACTTCGCGCTCGGCGGCCTGGGCAGCCTGGGGCTCCTGCTGCGCTGGCGGCCGGCCGTGGTGCTGGGCACCGGCGGCTACGTGAGCGCGCCGGTGATCGCCGCCGCGCGGCTGCTCGGCATCGCCTGCGCGGTGCAGGAACAGAACGCGATCCCCGGCTCGGTGAACCGGTTCGTCGGCCGCTGGGCGCGGCGGGTGTACCTGGGTTTCGCCGGCGCGGCGCGCTGGTTTCCCGATGGCCGCTGCGTGGCCACGGGCAATCCCGTGCGCGGGGCGATGGCGGCCGCCGCCGCGGGCGAACCACGGCCCCTGCCGGCCGGCAGCGAGCGGCACGTGCTGGTCTTCGGGGGCAGCGGCGGCGCCGCGACGCTCAATCGCGCCGTGGCGCAGGCTGCCGCCGGCTGGAACGGACGGCCCGGCCTGACGATGCTGGTGCAGACCGGACCGCGCGAACACGCGGCGACGTCGGCCACAGTGGCGGCCGCGGCTCCGGCCGGGAACCTGGTCGTGGTGCCGTACATCGACGACATGGCGGGCGAACTGGCGCGCGCCGACCTGGTGGTGTGCCGTGCCGGCGCCATGACGCTGGCCGAACTGCACTGCCTGGGCAAGCCCGCGTTGCTGGTGCCGTTCCCGCACGCGACCGACAACCACCAGTTGCGCAATGCGCGCGACTGCGAGGAGGCCGGCGCCGCGGTGGTGCTGGTGGACGATGAATGCGACGGCCCTCGCCTGGCGGCGCAGGTCGATGCGCTGCTGGCGGACCCGGTGCGCCTGGAGGCGCTGGGGCGCGCGGCCCGCCGGCTGGGACGTCCCCATGCGGCCGCGGTGATCGCCGCCGACGTGCTGGCCCTGGCCGGTCACGCGGCAGGGCGTGCCGAACCTGTCCTGACCCGGGAGAATTGAACTTGTTCCGCAACACACGACACATCCACTTGGTGGCCATCGGCGGCGTCGGCATGAGCGGCATCGCCGAAGTGCTGCTGAACCTCGGCTTCAAGGTGAGCGGCAGCGACCTGCACCGCACCGCGGTGACGGACCGCCTGGAGAAGCTGGGCGCCCGCATCGACGTCGGGCATGCGGCGGAGAACGTGCGCGGGGCCGACGTGGTGGTGCGATCCTCGGCGGTGACCGAGGCAAACTGCGAGGTGGCGGCGGCGCGTGCGGCGCGCCTGCCGGTCATCCGCCGGGCCGAGATGCTGGCCGAACTGATGCGCCTGAAGCACGGCGTGGCCGTGGCCGGTTCGCACGGCAAGACGACGACGACGACGCTGGTGGCCGCGGTGCTGGATGCGGGAGGCCTGGACCCCACGGTGATCGTGGGCGGCAAGATCCGTTCGGTCGGTACCGGGGCCGTGCTCGGCGCCGGCCCGCACCTGGTGGCCGAGGCCGACGAGAGCGACGGCTCGTTCCTGCACCTGACGCCGACCATCGCCGTGGTGACGAACATCGACCTCGAGCACGTCGACCACTACCCGGACCTCGAGACGCTGACGGAGGCGTTCCACGAGTTCCTGCGGCGCGTACCGTTCTACGGAGCGTGTGTCGTCTGCGCCGACGACCCCAACGTACGCGCCCTGCTGCCGCTGCTGCAGCGCAAGACCATCACCTACGGCCTGGCGCGCGAGGCCGAGGTGCGCGCCGATCCCGGCACCATCGTCGAGGATGCCGAGGGCCAGGAGGCCGTGGTCTGGGCCTTCGGTCGCGAACTGGGCCCGCTGCGCCTGAAGCTGCGCGGCCGCCACAATCTTCAGAATGCGCTGGCCGCCGTTGCAGTCGGCCTTGAGCTGGAGATCCCGTTCGCGCGCATTGCCGCCGGTCTCGAGGGCAGCCGCGGCGTCGGCCGCCGTTGCGAGGAGTACGGCGAGCACGGCGGCGTGCTGGTGATCGACGACTACGGCCACCATCCCACCGAGATCGGCGCCGTGATGGCCGTGGCGCGCGGTTTCGGCCGGCCGGTGTCGGTGCTGTTCCAGCCGCACCGCTACTCGCGTACGGAGCGGTTCGCACGCGAGTTCGCCGACTCCCTGGCCGGCGCCGACGCGGTGGGCCTGCTGCCGGTATATGCGGCGGGCGAGGAGCCGCGGCCGGGCGGCGACAGCGCCGCCATCGCCGCGGGACTCGCCGCCAAGGGCCGTACGGTGGACCTGCTGGGGGGCCATGACGACATCAAGGCCTGGCTCGACCGGCGCGCTGCCGCCGGCGCCCTGGTGCTGACGCTCGGGGCCGGCGACATCGGGCGGCAGGTCGAGAACATCTGCTCACATCTGGATGCGCGCGGGGCGCCGCGCGCCGGAAAGCGCTCGTGAACACGGACCTGACCGAACCCGGGGGCGAACGCCCCGCCGCCAGGCCGAGGCCGCGTCGCGACGTGGTCTTCGCGGTGCGTCGCGCCACGCCCGTGCGCCGGCGTGTGCCGTGGCGGCGCTGGGTGGCAGGCGCGGTCATCGTCCTGGTCGCCGGCGCGGGTGGCTGGTGGTTGACGCAGAGCGGTGTCTTCGCCGTCTCGCGCGTGGGGACGGGGGCCTATCGCTTCACCGACGAGAGGGCGCTCAAGTCGGCGCTGACGCCGCTCCTGGGACGCAACCTGTGGGCCCTGGGCGCGGGCGACGTGAAGAAGGCGCTGGCGCCGCTGCCATGGGTGCGCGAGGTGTACGTGCAGCGCCGGTTGCCCGGCGCGGTGGACCTGGAACTGATCGAGTGGCGCCCGCTGCTCGTTGTGGCCGAGACCGGTGCGCCCGCCGATGCGCCGACGCTTGTCCTCGTTGAGGACGGGCGCGTGCTGCCGTTCCCGCCGCGGCTGCCGGCGCCCGACCTGCCGGTGCGCACCTGCAGGCTCGTCGAGCGCAGCGCGAACGGCCCGGCGCGGTTGCCGGCAGAAAGCGTGCCGTCGGTACTGGAACTGGTCGCGGCCCTGGAGTCGAGCGGCCTCGAAGCCGTGAAGCCGGTCGATTTCGTCGTGGCCGGCCCCGAGGGATTCGGGGTCGTGCTGCGTGGCAGGGAAGCCACGCTGCTGGTGGGCCGCGAGGAGTTCGCCGATCGCCTCACGCGCTACCTGACGGCGCGCGCTCACGTGGACTCGAACCTGGTTGTCGACCTGAGGTTCAAGGACCGGCTTACGGTAAGGCCGCAGCCGGTTGTCGAGGATGAGGACGAGGACAAGGACAACGCGGAAGGCGACGAAGCGGCCGACGGTGACGTCCCGTCGGGCCCCGCGTCCGCCGCCGCCAGGAAGAACAAGCCCGCCACCAAGGAGCGCGCATGAGCCAGGGAAGGCTGATTGTCGCCTGTGATTTCGGCACCACCATGTTCCGCGCCATCGTCACCGAGGTGGACGAGGATGGCTCGTTCAAGGTGATCGGCCACGCCGAGGAGCCCGCGCAGGGCTTCCACGACGGCGATTTCATCGACCTCGGCGCCGGGTCCGGCTGCATTGCGCGGCTCATGGCGCACGTGGAGGAAGCCGCCGACATCTTCGTCACGGGCTTCGCCTACAACATCAGCGGCTCGCACCTGCGCTCGGTGCGGGCCACGGCGCAGCTGCCCATCGGCCCGGGGCCGCGGCCGATCCGCCATTCGGACCTGGACGAGGCGCGAACGCGCGCCAGCGCCATGGCCATTCCCTTCGATCATCAGATCCTCTCCGTGACGCCGGTCGAGTATGCGGTCGACCGCGTGCGCGGTGTCATCGACCCGGTGGGGCGCGTGGGCAGCCAGCTCGAGATGCAGGCGCACCTCATCACCGGTTCGCGCAGCGTGCTGCACAACATCGAAAACGCCATCACCACCGCCAAGTACAAGCCCCTGGGCGAGGAGATCGACATCCTGGCCGTGGGCGCTGCACTACTGACCGCGCGCGACCGCAATGAAGGCACCATGCTGATCGACGTGGGCGGCCAGGCCACGAACTGGGCGGTCTATCGCAAGGGCGCGATCCTGGCCAGCGGCACGGTGGCGCTCGGCGGCTGGCACCTGACCGGCGACCTGGCGCACGGCCTGCGCATCCCGCGCGAGGAGGCCGAGCAGGTCAAGCGCACCCGGGGCGTGGTGCTGCGGAGCCTGGTCGACCAGGTGCCCATCGAGATCCTGTTCGAGGAGCGCCGGCCCGCCGAGACGCCGGGCCTGGTCGCGGCCATCCTCGAACCGCGCATGGAAGAGATCTTCACCTGGGTCAAGAACGACTTCGGCGATGCCCGTGAGCTGGCCGCCCTCAAGGCCGGGGTCGTGCTCACCGGCGGCGGCAGCCGCTGCCGCGGCACGCGCGCGCTGTGCGAAGAGGTGCTCGACCTGCCGGTGCGGCGGGCCTACACGCCGGCCGGCCTGAAGGATGCCGCCAGCCTGCCCGACGGCCAGTGGGCCACGGCGCTGGGCCTGAGCCTGCTGTACGCCGTGGGCGAGGATGACTCTCCCCGCGAGGAGGAACAGGGCGGCGGCAGCTGGCTCGGCCGGCTCCGCGGCCGGCTCCGGCGCCCGTCCCGGCCGGAGGAACTCGCCGCCGAAGCCTGAGATCAAAAAATTCCTTGAGGTCGCCGATTCGGTGTGTTAAAGGATTGCGAACGCAGTCCCCGCAGCACCGGCGTCGGCCTATTCGAGTGCGCGGCAGAGGGATACCGCGCATCCTGCGGCCCGCCGGATGCCATGACCCATCTCACGGAGGAGGCGGGCAGCATGATGTTCGAGTTCGCCGAGGAAAACAGTCATCTCGACTCCGACCGATTGGCTGATATCAAGGTCATCGGGGTCGGCGGCGCAGGTGGCAACGCGGTCGGTCGCATGATCGAGGCGGGGCTGGTCGGCGTCGAATTCTTCGCGGTGAACACGGACCTGCAGGCACTGCAGGACTCGCCCGCCCACCGCACCCTCCAGATCGGCGCCCTGCGCACCAAAGGCCTCGGTTCGGGCGGCAACCCGTCGGTCGGCCGCGCGGCCGCCGAAGAGGACCTCGAACATCTCCGCGAATCCCTGGCCGGCGCCGACATGGTGTTCGTGACCGCCGGCATGGGCGGCGGCACCGGCACCGGCGCCGCCCCGGTCATCGCGCGCGTGGCGCGCGAGCTGGGCGCGCTCACCGTCGCCATCGTCACCAAGCCCTTCCGCTTCGAGGCCTCGGTCCGCATGCAGCAGGCGCTGGCGGGCATCGAGGAACTGCGCCAGTCGGTCGACACCCTCATCATCATCCCGAACCAGCGGCTGCTGGAAGTGGTGCCGGCCAACACGAGCATGCGCGAGGCGTTCCGCATCGCCGACAACGTGCTGTACGAGGCCACGCGCGGCATCTACGAGATCATTTCGCGCCACGACCACGTGAACCTCGACTTCGCCGATGTGCGCACCGTCATGAAGGACATGGGCCAGGCCATGATGGGCACGGGCCGGGCCGAGGGCCCGAACCGCGCCGTCGAGGCCGCGCGCCAGGCGATCAGTTCGCCGCTGCTGGAGAATGTGGACATCCGCGGCAGTCGTGCCGTGCTCGTCAACGTGCTGGGCCGCGAAGTCGGGCTGCAGGACACGGCCGAGGCCATGGAGTACATCCAGGAAGCGGCCGGCCCGCAGGCCCACGTCATCTTCGGCTACGGCAACGACGAGTCGATGGGCGAGATGCTGCAGCTGACGGTGATCGCCACCGGCTTCGATGCGGCGCGCGACGATGCGCAGGCGCTCACGGCGGCCGTCCCGGCCGCACTGGTGGACACTGCTGCTGAAGCGATCGTTCCGACCGAAACGGCCGCAACCGGCGATGCGATGCCGGAGTCCGCCGAAGCGGCCGGGCCGATCATGACCTATGTGGACAGCGACGCGATCGGCGCCGACGAGATCTGGACCGAGCCCTGGCCGGCGTCGACGCTGGCCGGCGACGAGGCCATCGAGGAGGCTGCGGCTGCCGAGGCCGCTGCCCGCATCGCCGCCGAGCTGGAGGAGCGCGCGCGCGAGGAACAGGAACTGCTCGAACTCGAGGCGCAGCTGCTTGCGCTCGAGGAAGAGGAACTCCGCCTGGCCGCCGAGGCCGCCGAAGCCGAGGAAGCCGCCCGGCTGCTGGCCGAGGAAGAGGCCCGCCTGGCCGCCGAAGCCGAGGCGGCAGCGCGCCGGCTCGCCGAAGAGGAACTGCGCCTGGCCGCGGAGGCGGAAGAGGCCGCCCGGTTGCAGGCCGCCGAAGAGCTGCGCCTGGCTGCCGAAGAGCTGCGCCTGGCCGCAGAAGCTGAAGAGGCCGAGGAAGCCGCGCGCCTGCGCGCCGAGGCCGAGGTGCGCGATCGCGCCGAGTATGAAGCGCGCCTGCGCGCGGAGATGGAAGCGCGCGTGCAGGAGGAAGTGGAGGCCCGCCTTCGCGACGAGCGGGAGGCGCGCCAGCGCGAGGAACAGCGCCAGCGCGACCTCGAGGAACTCGAAGCGCGTGAACTGGCCGAGCAGGAGGCGCTGCTCGCCGCCGAGGAACTCGAAATCGAGCCCGCGCCCGAGCCCGGCCTGCCGGAGCCCGAGGCGCCGGTGCACACGCACGAGGCCGCTGCCGCCACCGTGGCGCCGTGGTCGCTGCGCAAGGCCGTCAGCGACGTGCAGCCCATCGCCGGTCGCATCGTCAACGGATTCCTGTCGCGCGACGCGGTGGCCGGAGGCGAGCCCCGCACGCCGGCGCGGCTCGACGCGCGTCCGGCACCGGAGCGCCCCGCGGCTGCCGTGGCGGCTGCCGGCTCCGGCCGGTTCCTGACCCCGGTCGGTACGCGCAGCATCGGCGAAGTGGAAGTTCCCGACGGCGCCGCAGTGACGCCGCCCGTCACGCGTTCGGCCGCGGCCGGCCTGGGCCCCGACAATCCGAACGCCGACCTGAGCGCGCCGGCCTACACGCGCAAGTACATGGACTGAGATGTCCCTGCTGGGCCGGTTCCTTGGCGGTGACGGCAAGGCCAGCGCCCGCGGGCTGGCCCTGCTCGAGGAAGGCCGCTTCAGCGAAGCGGCCGAGCAGCTGCGCCTTATCGCCCTTGGCCCCGGCGGCACTCCCGAGGATTCCCTCTCCAGTTACCACTTCCGGCATGCCCTGCTCGGCGAGGGTCGCCGCCTGCTGCACGCGGGCGACCCCGCGCGCGCCGTACCGTGGCTGGCAGAGGCCGCATCGCTGTGGCCGCGCTACGCCGATCTCCAGTTCCTGCACGGCGCCGCCCTGCTGCTGGCCGGCGGCAGCGGGGGCGATGAAGCACTGGCCGCCGCCCGCCGCTCGCTGCGCCTGAACCCCGACTACATCGAAGCCCGCCTGCTCGAGGCCGAGGCGTTGCGCCGGCGCGAACGTCCGCGCGAAGCCGCGGCCGCGCTCGATGCACTGGTCGAATCGGGACGGCGCGTCGATCACTGGCTGGTGGCCGAACTGACCGGCGGCGCACCGTACGCGCCCGAGACGGTGCCGGCCGACCTCGCGGCGCGCCTGGTGCGGGTCGTGGGCGGCAGCTCGCCGAAGGAAGAGGTGGCTGCGGCCGTGGCCTTGTGCCGCGCCGGCCACTGGCAGGACGGCCTGGATCGATTCGACGACCTGGTGCAGCGCCATCCGCGCTACCCCGACTACCGCACGCGGCAGGCCGCGGCGCTGTTCCAGCTGGGGCGCAGCGAAGAAGCATTGGCCGCCGTCGACGCCGCGCTGGCCCTGAACGAGAACTACCGCCTGGCGCAGGACCTGCGCGGGCTGGTGCTGGCCGACCTGCTGCGGGTGCGCGAGGCGCGCGAGCACTTCCGCGCCGTCGACGAGGCGCGCGCCGCCGCCGCGGCGCCGGGTGAAGCGACGGCCCTGCCCGCGTCCGAGCAGCTGTTCGGTGCCTATATCCGCGGCGTGGTGACGTTGCTGGCCGGTGATGCGGCCGGCGCCCTTGCCCTCCTGCCGACGAACCCGGAACTGGGTCGCGAGTTCGCGCGCGCCGACCTTCTGCGCGCCGCTGCCGAGGTGCTCTCGGGGCAGCCCGCCGCCGGTGCGCGGCGCCTGGCCAGGCTGGCCGAGCAGTGGCCGGCCGAGCCGCTCTTCCACCACGTCCTGGTGTCGCGCCTGGTCACGGGCGGGCAGTGGAAGGAAGCTGCACAGCAACTCGGGCGCTGGCCGTCGGCCGGCCAGGGCGATGCGCGTCCGCTCTACCTGGAGAACCTGCTGCGCCTGGAGCAGGGTCGCGCGCTCGTGGAGCCCGCGTCCGGCGCGGCCACGACCACGGCCGCCGATGCGGCCGTGCCTGCGGGCGAACCCCGGGTGGACGCCGATGCCTGGCGCCTGCTCGCGGCACGGGCTGCGCTGCGGCGAGGCGAAGCGGCCGCGGCGTGGGAGACGTGCGCGCAACTCGCGGCCGAGGGTCGGCAGACCGCGCCGCTGGTGGCGCTGCAGACGGCCGCCGCGCTGGCGCTGGGTGGCGATGCCGCCGCCGGATGGGAGCCGCCGCTGACGGCGCCGCTGTCCGACCTGCCGTCGCGCATCGCCTGGCTGCATGCGCGCGGTTGCGGCGCGCAGGCAGAGGCATTCGCGGCCGAGGTCGCGCGCCTGCATCCGGAACTGGCTGAGGGCTGGTGGCTGTCGGTGCGGTTCTGGCTGGCGCCGATCCGGGCCTGGCTTTCCTAGCCCGGACTATTCTTCAGGAGAGACCGTTCTTCAGGAGAGACCATGCGTGCGCGTCGCCAGCAGGCGGCGCACTTCGTTGGTCAGCGCGTCGAGGTCGTAGGGCTTGCTCATGTACGAGTCGGCCTGGTACTGGTAGCCGCGCACCTTGTTGCGCTCGTCTTCGCTCGCGGTCAGGATGAGGATCGGCACATCGACCATCGTCATCAGGCTGCGCACGCGCTTCAGGAAGCCGAACCCGTCGAGCACCGGCATCATCAGGTCGAGGATGACGCAGTCGGGTGTGCCCGCCTGCATCGACTGGAAGCCCTCGAGCCCGTTGACGGCCTCGCGCACGACGAAGTCATGGCAGGTCAACTGCATGCGCAGGATGGTGCGCAGGTCCGGATCGTCCTCGACGACCAGGATTACGGGTTTCGCGCCTTCGCTCATGGCGATATCTTCCCTCGTGCGCAGGTCCGTGCCCCGTTGCGTCCCGTCGGGCTTTCGCTTTTCGGGAACCCGCGTCCGGGCGGGGCGGTTCTGAGGCCGGTTATCGGCCCGGCCGCCGGTGACTTGATCCAATCCTCGAACACCGATCCGATCGTCGAAAAAGAGGGGTCCTGCTTGTCGATGGAATGCAGATTCAGTGCCGATTCCGCGATTCCGCGCCATTTTCACCGTTTCAGCGGCCGCGCCCGGTCGCTGGCGCTGGTCGCGACCGCCGTCCTGGGGCTCCTGGCAGCCCTGCCGGACGGCACCGCCCGGGCCCAGTCCGGCCCGGCGACCGAGCCCCAGCAGCGGACCCCGGCGCCGGCCACCGGCGGCTCCACGACCTGTTCGCGGGGCCGCGACCTGTACCGCCGCGGCGAGCACGAAGCCGCGCGCACCGCGCTGCTGGAGTGCCTGGCCACTGAAGGCGACCGCCTCGACCTGCTGCTGCCGTTGACCGTCATCGCCCTGCAGGCCGGGGATGCGGCGCAGGCCCTGCGCTTCTCCGAGCGTGCGCTGGTCGTCGGTCCCGAGGAACCGGAAGCGCTGTACTGGAACGGCCGCGCCCTGCTGGCCAACAACCGCGGCGCCGATGCCCGCGCCCGCTGGGAAAAAGGCCTGCAACTCGATACCGGCCACGTCGGCATCCTCGAAGGGCTGGCCCGCCTCTCGGTGGCCGACGGCGATCCCACGCGCGCCTACCAGTTCCTCATGCAGCTGCGCCAGCGCGGCCTGGACCAGGCCTGGCTGCACCGCCTGCTGGCCGACATCGCGGCCGGCAAGGGCCTCTGGACGCAGTCCCTGGCCCACTTGCAGGACGCGCTGGTCCTGGAGCCCGACCAGGCCGCCGACTGGCTGAGCGCGGCCGAGCTGGCCATCCTCGGCGGTAACCATCCCAAGGCCATCGAGTACGGGCGCCACGCCGTGAGCCTGGCCCCCGGACGCGGCCAGCCTCGGCGGCTTGGGCGAGGCCTTCTTCGCCGCCGAGCAGGTCGATTCGGCGCTTGTCTACCTGCGCCGCGCGGTGGCCGTGGGCGGCGGCAAGCCGCGGGTGCGCTTCAATTACGCCAACGCGCTCGAGGTGGCCGGCCTGGTCGACGAGGCGGATCAGCAATTCAGGTTGTTCCTGAAGGAAGAGCCGAAAGATCCCGTCGGGCACTTCAATTACGCGATCCACATGCAGAAGCTGGGACAGCTCGATGCCGCTCTCGCGTCGGTGGACACGGCCCTGCGCCTGGACCCGGCGATGCTCACCGCACGCGTGGTGAAGATCCAGGTCCTGGAGGACATGGCGCGCTGGGATGACGCCCTGGCCGCGGTCGCCGTCCTCAAGTCGCAGGACAAGTCGAACCAGGCCGAGCTGACGGCCTGGGAGCAGCGCCTGGCCGGTCGGCGCGACGCTGCCCGCGGCGCCCAGGCCGAGGGCAAGATCCACCTGCTGCACATGGTGCTGAACAATCGCCAGCTGCTCGACCAGGTGACGGCCGCACTGGCCGGCGGGGCGGACTTCGCCACGCTGGTGGTGCAGCATTCACACGGCGCGGGTGCGGCGCGGGGCGGGGACATCGGCTGGATCAGGCCGGAAGAGATGATGGAGCCGATGCGCAGCGCCATCCAGAAGTTGCAGCCAGGAGAAACAAGCCCCCCGATCGAGTCGAAGGGCTTGATTCACCTGTTCAAGCGGATTCCCTGAGGGGAAGAAGAGATCTAGACGACCTTCTTGATGGTCCCGGTGCGGATGCAACGCGTGCACACATAGGCGCGCCGGACCTTGCCCTCGAGTTCGTACTTGATCTTCTGCAGATTCGGCAACCAGCGATGGCGCGTCAAGTTGTGCGCGTGGCTGACGCGATTGCCGTACTGGGGGCCCTTGCCGCAGACCGAGCATACCCTGCTCATGACGCTTCCTTCCGCGCGGCCGATTTTCGCCGGCGCTGACGTTGAAATCACAAGTCGCGCAATCTAACATGCTGGCCGGCAGGCGGCAAGGAATTAGTGATCGGGCCCCTTCGGCGGGGCCCACAGGCCCCGGGGGATCATGGCGGCGCCCTTTAATCTTGAGACTCATGTCCAATTCCTCAAGTCCGTGGGCCCGGCCCGGGCCCGGGCGCTGGACCGCCTGGGCATCCTGACGGTGGGCGACCTGCTATCCCATTACCCCCGCCGCTATTTCGACCGCAGCGCCACCGTACCCATCGGCCGGGCCCGCCCCGGCACCGAAGCGACGGTCCTGGGCGAGGTCCTGACCGCCGGCGACCGCAGCACCCGCACCGGCGGCAGCCTGTTGACCGTCTCGCTGGGCGACGACTCGGGCGTGCTGTTCTGCGTCTGGTTCAACCAGAAGTACCTCAAGAACCAGTTCCGCCCCGGCCGCAAGGTGATGGCCAGCGGCCTGGTGCAGCGCCACCAGGGCCGCCTGCAGCTGGCGCACCCCGACTTCGAGATCCTGGACGACGAAGGGGACGACGACGGCGGCGCCGTGCCGGCCGGCCTGCACACGGGGCGGCTGGTGCCGGTGTACGGGCTCACCTCGGGCATCGGCCAGCACTGGCTGCGCGCGCTGGTCTTCCAGTCGCTGGAGCGGCTCGGGCCGCAGATCCCCGAACTGCTGCCTGCCGAGATGACCCGCCGCCGCGGCCTGCCCTCGCGGGCGCAGGCGCTGCGCGACATCCACTTCCCGGCCGACCAGCGCGCGCTGGAATCGGCACGCCGTCGCCTCGTCTTCGAGGAACTGTTCACGGTGCAGCTGCTGATGGCGCTGCGCCGCCGATCTGCGGCGGCAATCGGACCCTGCGCGAACTGGAGAAGCCCTTTGACGACGCGGCCGCCGGCGGCCCCGGTCTTTGCGGGCTGCTCGACCGGACCCAGACCAGGCTGGGGCAGCCGGATCCTTCGCCGGAAGCTGAGATCTCCCTTCGTTGAAATCTGCGACATTCTGGCGACCCAGCGTGACCTCGCCTTCCTGCGCGCGCACCCCATGCCCGTGCCGTTCACGGAGGCGCTCCTGAGCGGCGTCGACCGCTACGCGCGCTCGCGGATAGGTGCGCAGTGGAATCGCCCGGGTTCGCCGCTGGCGTCGATCCGGCGTGCACTCCGGTTCAGCGACGTGCGAACGCGCTGGTGCGCGCCGTCGCCGATGCGGCCGAACCGGCGCGGTGCGCCGGCGCCTCGCCACGCGCAGCTTCACGGGGATCCGGACGGTCCGCTTGGCGCAGCTGCTTCGACGAGTAGCCGCGGCTGCAGCGACGGTAGAGGCGGCCAGTCGCGGCCACGGTGCTTCGGTGTGGTCGGCGGTGCGTTGCGATGCCAGGTTGCGCGAGACGCGGCGCGGCGAGCTTGAGCGACTGGTGTCAGGTGCCGCGGAGCTGGACGCGTTGACCGCATTGGCCTCATTCGGACGTTGATCGCGGCTACTGCGCCCGAAGTCGCGGACGCTGAACCGCGATTTGCCGCCAGGCGGTCTCCATCATCCGCTGCTGGAGGCCGCGGCCGTCGGCAACGAACTCAGTCTCCGGCAGCGAATGCGCACGTGATCTTCCTGACCGGATCGAACATGGCGGGCAAGAGCGGGGGGGGGCGGGGGGGGGGGTGGGGGCCCTTTTCCCCCCCCGGGGGGCCCGTTGGCGGGGGGCCCCCCGGGGGGGGGGGGGGGCGCGGCCGTCCCCTACCCCCCCCCCTGGTCCACGATTCCTGAAGTCGGTCTGGCGTCGCCCAGTTGCTGGCCCGCGGGGGGGGGGGGGGGGGGGGTGGGTGGGGGGGGGGGGGGGGGGGGCGGGGCGGGGGGGGGGGGGGTCGCCGGGGTTGGGTTTGGCGGGGGGGGGGGGGGCGGGGGGGGGGGGGGGCCCGGCCCCCCCGGCCGGCGGGGGGGCCGGGGGGGGGGGGGGGGGGCGGGGGGGGGGGGGGGGGGGCGGTGGGGGGGGCGGGGGGGGGCGGGGCGACGGGGGGGCGGGCGGGGGGGGGGGGGGGGGGGGCGGGGGGGGGGAGGGGGGCGGGGGGGGGGGGGGGGGGGGGGCGGGGGGGGGGGGGGGGGGGGGGGGGTGTCGGAGGGGGCCTGCTTGCGCCGGCGCAAGTCCTGCGCGGGGGGCCGGGGGGGGGGGGCGGGCGGCGCCGCCGCCGGGCGGCGGGGGGCGCCCCCCCCGCCCGGCCCCGCCCCCGGCCCCCCGCTGCCCCCCCCCCCCCCCGCGCCCGGCCGCCCCCCCCCTCCCCCCCCCCCCCGCCCCGCCCCCCCCCCGCCCGCCCCCCCGCCCCCTGGCGCGCCCGGCCGCCGGGCTGTCGCGCGGGGCGGGCCGCCCGGCTGGTCCGGCGCGCCCCGGCGGCTCCCCCCCCGCGCGCTGCGGGCGTGGGGTGCTGCGGGGCCGGGCGCCCCCCGCGCGCCGCCCCGGGGGCGCGCATCACGGGGGCAGGGGGCCCCCCGGGGGCGGGACAAGGCAGAAGGGGGGGGGGGGGGGGGGGCGCGCCGGTCGATGCGCTGTTCACCGCGCTCAACACGGCCGACGACCTGGACCGCCGGCGTCCGCCCTCACCGGCCCGGCGCGCGCGGGGGCGGGCGGGCCCCCCGGGCGGGGCCCGGTGAGCCGAGGTTCGGCGTGGCCGCCGCATGAAGCAGGCTGCTCGAACTGGTGGCCGGGAGCCGGCGGTCGCTGGTCCTGATCGACGAGGCGTTCCGCGGGACCAACGTCCTGGATGCCACGGACGCGACGCCGCTGGTCGTGGCCGGGTTCAGCGCCGTCGGCGGCAGTGCGCGGCCTGTTCGCGTCGCACCTGGCAGCGCTGGGACCGGATCTGGCCGCGCACGGCGTGGCTTCCGGAAGTCGTTCGCGGGCGAAGTCCGCGACGGTGTGGCCTGCCGTCCGGGGGTCGTTGATCACCGGCTTCGCGACCGGGTCTCCGACCAGCGGTTTGGCCGCCTTCTTCTCCTGGAGCAGGAAGGCGTGTTGAAGCTGGGGCCCCCGGGGCCGGCGGCGGGGGGCGGGGCGGCCCGGCGGGGCGGCCCCGGCGGCCGGGCCGCTGGCGTCGGCTGCCCGCCCTGATTGACGCGCACATGCCCTCTTGCGGTCCCGCAGGCGCCGACCGACCGTGTGGGGTGCCCTCACGGACGTGGCGCCGTGCGGCGGAAAGGTGCTTCCCTTGGTTCTTCCGTTCATCGTTCGCCTGCGGTTGGCCGCAACCGCTTTCGCGTGCGCCCTGTTCGCGCTCGCCGGCCAGGCTGCGGCACAGGCCGATCTGCCCGCTCATCTGCGTGCCGCGATGCCGGCAGGTGGTGTGGTCGCGCACGGTGAGCCCTGCGGCAGCGATTGCTACCTGGTTTTCACCTGCGCGGCGGGCGACACGACCGGCGGCACCGTGCTGCGCCTGGCCGGTCGCGCCGGCGAGACGCCGCGATCGATAGCCGAAGGCGCCTGGGTGCGCTCGGACCTGGCCGGTGCTGGCGGTCTCGTGCGCGGCTACGGCGAACTGACGCCTGACCAGGTGCGCGCGGCGATCGAGGCCGTGCGCACGAACCTGCGCCCGCGCGAGAACGTGCGCGACGTGCGCGTGCCGGCGCCGAAGGCGGACAGCGGAGACACGGTCGTGACCGTGGAACTGGCGCGCGACGGCGCCGGTCCCGGCCAGTCGCGCGTGTTGCGGGTGCACCTGGCGGCTGACGGTGCCTTTGTCGAGAGCCGCGGGATCGCGACGCACTGAGCTGCCTTGCGCCCTCCCGGCACCCGTGCTTCCATGTGGGGATTCCCCGACGAACCGTGCCCGATTGCCGGAGGCTGGTCCCGCCCGTGACCCCGCTCGCGCCCAACGCCACCACCGCCGCCGTCTCCTGCCGCGGCCTCGTCAAGCGCTACCCCGACGTGCTGGCCGTCGACGGCCTGGACCTCGATGTGCTGCCGGGCGAGTGCTTCGGGCTGCTGGGGCCCAACGGCGCCGGCAAGACCACAACCGTCGAGATGCTCGAGGGCCTGACCACGCCCGACGGCGGCACCATCACGCTGCTCGGCGAGCAGTGGGGGCGGGGTCGCGACCGGCAGTTGCGCCAGCAGGTGGGCGTGGCGCTGCAGGAGACCAAGCTCTCGGAGAAGCTGACCGTGCGCGAGACGGTGCGGCTGTTCCGCAGCTTCTTCGAGCAGGGGCGCGACATCGAGGATGTGATCGAGGTGGCCGGGCTGCAGGAGAAGCGGTCGGCACGCGTGGGCAAGCTGTCGGGCGGGCAGAAGCAGCGGCTGGCGCTGGCCTGTGCGCTGGTCGGCGCGCCGAAGCTGCTGTTCCTCGACGAACCGACGACGGGGCTGGACCCGCAGGCACGGCTGCACGTGTGGGAACTGGTGGAGCAGTTCAAGGCGCAGGGCGGCACCGTCATCCTGACCACGCACTACATGGAGGAAGCCGCGCGGCTGTGCGACCGGGTGGCCATTGTCGACCACGGGCGCATCATCGCGCAGGACACGCCGGCGGCGCTCATCGCCTCGCTGGGTGCCAGCCAGATCGTCACCTTCACGATTGATGGCGAGCCGGGTGACGGCGTTCTCGCCGAAAGCGCGCTCGCCGCTCTGCCGGGGGTGCGCTCGGTGACGCCGCAGCAGGCCGCCTGGGTGCTGAGCGTGGACCAGGCCGGCGCCACGCTGCCGGCGATCATCGCGCTGCTGGAATCGCGCGGGTTGCGCATGGACAGCCTCAGTACGCACCAGGCCACGCTCGAGGATGTCTTCGTGCACCTGACCGGGAGGGGCCTGCGTGAGCAGTAGGCAGGCTGACCCGGGTCGGCGCGCGGGTGCGCTGATGGAGTTGACGCGCGCGCGCGTGCTCGAGTTCGTGCGCGAGCCCGAGGCCGTGTTCTGGGTCTTCGTGTTCCCGGTGCTGATGGCCGTGGCGCTGGGCATTGCCTTCCGCAGCCAGAACGGCGGCCGCACGCCGGTGGCGCTGCTCGCTGCGGGCGCCCCCGAGGCGCGCGCCGAACTCGAGGCGAAGCTGCGCGCCTCGCCGCTGCTCGAGGTGAAGGTGCTGGACGACGAGGCCGCGTCGCTGGCCCTGCGCAAGACGCGGGTCGAGGTGATCGTCGCGCTGGATGCGGGTGCGGCGGAACCACGTCGGCAGACGCCGGCAGTCCCCCGGCACTGACCTACCGCTACGACGGCGCCCGCGCCGAGGGCCGCGCGGCGCGCCTGCTCGTCGACGACGTGGTGCAGCGCGCCTGGGGCCGGGCCGACACGCTGGCCTCGCGCGACGAGAACACGCCGCGCCGCGGCGCACGCTACATCGACTTCCTCATCCCGGGGCTCATCGGCCTGAACCTGATGGGCAGCGGCCTGTGGGGCATCGGCTTCTCGGTCGTGATCGCACGCACGAACAAGCTGCTCAAGCGGCTGGCCGCCACGCCCATGCGGCGGGGCGACTACCTGCTGTCCATCGCGCTGTCGCGGCTGGCGTTCCTGGGGCTCGAGGTGCTGGCCATCGCCGGCGCCGGAAGGCTGCTGTTCGGCGTGGAGGTGGCCGGGTCCATCGTGGCGCTCGGGCTGGTGTCGCTGCTGGGTGCGCTCAGCTTCGGCGGCATCGGCCTGCTGGTGGCCGCGCGGCCCCGCACCATGGAAGCCGTGAGCGGCTGGATGAACCTGGTGCAGCTGCCGATGTGGCTGCTGTCGGGCACCTTCTTCAGCTACGAGCGTTTCCCGGAGTTTGCCCTGCCGTTCATCCGCGCGCTGCCGCTGACGGCGCTGAACGATGCGCTGCGCGGGATCATGAACGACGGCCTCGGCCTGGGCGCGCTGTGGGCGCCGGTGCTCATCCTCCTGGCCTGGGGCGTGGTCGGGTTCGGCGTGGCGGTACGGATCTTTCGCTGGCAGTGATCTCCTGTTATCGTTGGGCGCCAGCCGGCGCCCCGACGTCCGTGCGGGGCTGCCGGTCACGACCGCGCCTTCCGGGGGTTGCTGTATGTCCCATCGCCGGACCCTGCCTGCTTTCATCCTTGCCCTCATCTTCCTGATCGGCGTCGTGCCGTGCCGGGCGACTGCCGCGCCGGACACCGCCACCTCGTGGACGCACGTCACGGTCGTCGCAACCGACGGCGCGCGGCACGCCGACGTGTCGCTGGCCTGGGCCCTGGGTGGCTACCTGCTCGAACTGACCGGCAGCGACGGCACGGTGACGACGCTGGCGCCGTTGCAGGTCAGGGCGGTGCTGGCGTTCGACGGCCGCGACATCATCGACGAAGTGGGCGCGGCCTGCCCCGCCGAAGACATCGACTTCCAGTTGCTGGGCGAGGGCAGCCGGGTGCCGTTCGTGTTCGGGGCGATGATCGACACGGGGATCGGCGGCGCGGTCGGAAACGCCGAGGATGGCGGCAGCGTGACGCCGGTGGGGCTGGCCGGGGTGCGCATTGCCGCAAGTGAGCGGGTCCACCTGCGCGTGGGGGTGCGGCGCCTGCAGCAGGTCGAGGGGACCGAAGCCAGCGGCGTCAATGTCGAGGCGCACGCCACCGACCTGCTCGTGACGGTCGGCGCGCGGCTGAAGCACCCGCGCGAGAACGACAACTACAGCTACCTCGAGGGCGGCCTGGTTTGGACGCACTTCGACGAGACCTTTGACGAAGCGGGGGCGCGCGCCGCGGAAGCCGGCGCCGCCGGGCCCGGATTCACCGTGCAGGGAGGCGCCGTGCTGCCGCTGGGGCCGCGGCTGGGCGTGGACATCAGCGGCCTGTTGATGCTGCGTCCTTCGCTGATTGCCGGCAACGACCACAGCCTGCACGCGGGAATGAACGTTGCCCTGACCTTCCGTACCGGAGGAACTTCCCGATGAGCGACGATCGCGACTTCAGCAACGCCTACGACGACGCCGCGCGCGCCGCCTCGTACGACCAGCTCGAGTACCCGGCCACGTACCATCTGGCGTTCCGCGACATCCCGGAGCTGGTGAAGCGGCACGCGCCGGCGCAGGGACGCCGCGCGCTGGACTTCGGCTGCGGCGCGGGCCGCTCCACGCGCTTCCTGAAGCAGCTGGGCTACGAGGCCTGCGGCGCCGACATCTCGGCGGCGATGCTCGACCTGGCGCGCGGCCGCGACCCGCAGGGCCTGTACGTGCAGGTGGCCGACGGCGACCTCGGTGCGCACGTGCCCGGGCCGTTCGACCTGATCCTCTCGGCCTTCACCTTCGACAACGTGCCCGGCTGGGAGAAGAAGGTGGCGCTCCTGTCGCAGCTGCGCGCGCGGCTGGCGCCCGGCGGCCGCCTGGTGAACCTGCTTTCGTCGCCCGACATCTACACGCACGAGTGGCTCTCGTTCTCGACGAAGGATTTCCCGGAGAACCACCAGGCACGCACGGGCGATGTGGTGCGCATCATCATGCTCGACGTGCCCGATCGTCGCCCGGTCGACGACGTGCTCTGGGAGCGGGCCGATTTCCTGGAAGTGTACCGGCGCGCGGGGCTGAAGCGGGTGGAGGAGCATTACCCGCTCGGGCGCCGCGACGAGCCGTTCGCCTGGGTCAGCGAATGCGATGTGGCGCCGTGGGTCATCGACGTGCTGGGGGCTGCCGGCTGAGCAGGACAGTGCGGCGCCGGTTCACAATGGTGTCCCGGCATTCCCGGAGAAGTGCTATCGTCATGGCAGGGAGGCCGCCGCCCGGCGGCCGGGAAGGGAAAAATGCCATGACGAGACTGAACACCGCCTTGACGATGACCACCCTGCTGCTGGTCACAAGCCTGGCCCACGCCACCGATCCGGTCGAGATACCCTGGGCACCGCGCGGCCTGGTTGGCGCGGACGTGCACGTTGTCGAGCTCATGTCGGGTGATCTCTACGTGGGCGCCTCCGATGGACTGCACATCCTCGACCTCCCGACAGGAACCTGGCTGCCGCTGACGCGCGAAGGCGCGGCCGGCTGGCCGGTGACGGCGGTCGGCCGTTCGCCGTACCGCGAAGACCGCGTCATCACCGGTCGCGTGGACGACGGAGGGCTGGGCGCCATCGCCCTGACTGCGTTGGCCGATGGCGTGACCGAAGTGCGCCTGGGTGGACTGCCGGGCCCGCTGTCGAAGGTGGACTTTTCCGCGTATTTCGACAATTACCGGCTGTGGGCCTGCGTACCCGGCGTCGGTGCTGCCGGGAGTGCCTTCCAGTCGGGCGACAACGGCGACACCTGGGTGCCGTTGACCGGGCACGGGCTCGAACATCCGATCGGATTCTCCTCGGCGATCGAGTTTGGCACCGGGTGGCCGCCGCTCGTGCGTTTCTACCTCGCGGGCGACACCGGGGTGGCGTGGACCAATGATCACGGCCTGTCCTGGGTGCCCGATGGTGACGGCCTGCCGGCAGAGCCGGTGCTTGACCTGTTTGTCGAGGACGACCTGGTCTACGGCATTCCGGACAAGACCCTGGGCCCCACGTTCGGTTTCGCAGCGACGGACGCCGGCCTCTATTTTCGCAACTCGGAATCGGACCCCTGGGAATCGATCCTGTCGGATGCGTGCCGCAAGGTGCGCTTCGTCGGCGGTCCCGCCAGTTTCTCCGGCCGGATCTACGTCCTGACCGACGATCGGCGCCTGCTCAGCAGTGACATCGTGAGTGGCGGCGACGGCAGCACCACTGTTGGTGACTGGATCGACTGGTCGGCCAACCTCGACGACGTCATCACGGACTTCGACGCGCATTTCTCGTTCCTGGCCGTCGGCACCGAGGCTGATGGCGTGTTCACGAAGGCCTGGCAGCAGTCCTCTGCGGCGGACCTGCCGGCCGCCCCGGACCTCGCCCTGCGGACGGCGCCCAACCCGTTCAATCCGGCGACGACCCTCAGCTTCCAGGCGCCGACCGCGGGCCCTGCCCGCCTGGCGATCTACGACCTGCAGGGACGGCTGGTGGAGGTGCTGCTGGACGGGGACGTGGCGGCCGGACCGGTGCAGCGGGAGTGGCGGCCGTCGGGCCGGGCCAGCGGCGTGTTCATGGCGCGGCTGGAATGCGGCGGGGCGGTGGCCGCGCGGCGCCTGGCGCTGGTGCGCTGAGGCCTGGTCTTTCGCAGTGAGGACTTGCGCCGGCGCAAGTGCCGGCGCGGGTCTTCAAGTAACAATCGAAACCGATGCGGCAATTCATTGTCATTATTGACAATGCAGGCCAGGGCGGCGGCGGGGGCCGCGGGTGGTGCACCGCCCGCCCGCCTGCGCCCGCCCGCAGGGCTCGTCCGCGGAACCTCCCCGGGCGATTGAGCTTGCCGCGCGGGGCCCCGTCGGGTATATTGGCATCACCCAGAGACCCCACGGCAACGCAGGTGGGCTTTTTGAGGTGGGCTTCTAGTCCACTTTTTTTTTGAGCCCGATGGAAGGTGGCCACGCATTGGCCGAACCCGGAGCCCCCGAGAGCACGCGATTCGAACCGCGCCGCATAGCGGCCGAAGTGATTGCGTTGCTGGAAGGGGAGCTGGCGCAGCAGGGGTTCAACCTGCTCGACGTCCGCGTCTTCCGGGGCGGTGGCCGCATCATCCTTCGCATATTCCTCGATACGGCCGAGGGCGGCATCACGATGGACGAGGTCGCGACCGCGTCGCGAACCGCCAGCATGCTGCTCGAGGAAGCGGATCGCATCAGCGATGCGTACGTGCTCGAGGTCTCCTCGCCCGGGGTGCGCCGTCCGCTGCGCACGCGTGAGCACTACCTGGCAGCAGTCGGGCAGCGCGTCGAGGTGAAGGTGGCCGTCACCGACGGCTCCAAGCGCCTGCGTGGCACGTTGCTGGAAGTGGGCACGACGTCGGTGACCATCCGGCCCGTGCCGCGGTCGGAGAACGCGCCGGCGCCTTCCGAGGGCGAAGCGAAGCCCGCAGCGGCGCCGACGGCGCCGGCTTCGGAGGCCAAGCCGGTGACCATCGGGTTCAATCGCCTGCGCGAAGGCAATCTCGATCCCGAGTTCGATGTGCAGGCGATCATCCACGCGGACCGCCGGCAGAAGAAGGATGCGAAACAGCAGGCGCGCCGCGAACGTCCGGCACGCCGCAAGGGCCGACCCAAGAACCGGGACGGCGCCAAGCCGGCCGACGGCAAGGACAAGCAGGAGAGTTAGCGCATGGACCACAACGTCCTGAACGCCCTGACGGAAATCGTCAGGGAAAAGAACATCGACAAGGCGATCATCATCGAGTCGCTCGAGGCCGGCCTGCAGTCGGCTGCCCGCAAGAAGCTGGGCGCCGAGGCGAACATCTACGCCAAGGTCGATCCGGTGACGGGCGAGATGACCGTCGAGATGGTCAAGACCGTGGTCGAGGAACTGGACGACCCGGACACCGACATCTCGCTGGAAGAGGCGCAGCTCGAGTTCGGCGATGAGGTGGGTATCGGCGACGAAGTGCGCTGGGAGCTGCCCCTGCAGGACTTCGGGCGCAACGCCATCCTGGTCGCGAAGCAGATCCTGGTTCAGAAGGTCCGCGAGGCGGAGCGCGCGCAGATCTTCGAGGAGTACAAGAACCGGGTCAACGAGATCATCGTGGGCACCGTGCAGCAGGTCGACCGCGGCAACGTGCTGGTGAACCTGGGCCGCACCGAGGCCATGATGCCGTTCCGCGAGCAGATCCGCGGCGAGAAGCTGCACCAGGGCAAGACGGTGCGCTGTTTCATCATCGAGGTGCTCGACAACGCCAAGGGTCCGCAGGTGATCCTGTCGCGCAGCCATCCCGGGTTCCTGAAGGCGCTGTTCGAACAGGAAGTGCCCGAGATCCAGGAGAAGATCGTCGAGATCAAGGCCGTGGCGCGCGAGCCGGGAACGCGCTCTAAGATCGCCGTGGTGAGCAACGACGACCGCGTGGATCCCGTGGGCTCGTGCGTGGGCATGAAGGGCAGCCGTGTGCAGGCCGTCACCCGCGAGCTGTCGGGCGAGCGCGTCGACATCGTGCCCTGGAGCCAGGAGCCGAGCCTGATGATCGCGCGCGCCCTGAGCCCGGCCATCGTCAGCAACATCCTGCTGCACCGCGACCGCAACGAGGCCACGGTCATCGTTGCCGACGACCAGCTCAGCAAGGCCATCGGCAAGGAGGGCAAGAATGTCCGCCTGGCCGCCAAGCTGACCGAGTGGAAGATCGACCTCGTGTCGGCGCGCGAGTTCGGCATCCGCCAGCGCGTGGTCGACGAGATGAGCATGAAGCTCTCCGAGATGGAGGGCATCACGCCCGAGCTGCTGGTCGTGCTCGAGGCCTCGGGCATCGACTCGATCGACGCCCTGGCCGACGTGCCGTACGCCGACCTGATCAAGGTGCCGGGCGTGGACGAGGACCTTGCCGAGACGCTGCAGTCGACGGCCCAGGTCACCTCCGACGAGCTGAAGAAGCTCATCGAGAAGACCATCAACGAAGAGCTGGCCAAGGAAGTCGCGGCCGAGAAGCCGCTGTTCGACGAGTCGGCGCTGGCCGAGGGCGCCATGGAGTCGGACGAGACGCTGGCCGCGTTCGAGCAGGGCGACGTGCCCATGCCGAAGGGCGAACTGTTCAAGGACTTCCCCGAAGGCGACGCCGCCGAAGAGAAGGAAGAGCCCAAGGTCGACCCGTTCGCCAACACGGAACTGGACGACTAGTTGAGCAGCGGCAGGCAGGTCGACGCCGACAGGGACGGCTTCAGGGACGTCAACGCGGCGGGCAATGTCGATTCGGCCCGGTTGCTGGGCCTGCTGGGCCTGGCCCTGCGGGCCGGCAAGCTGCAGATGGGCATGAGCGCGGTCGAGCAGGCCGTGCATCGGGGGAAGCTGCCGCTGGTGATCCTGGCGGCTGATATGGGGCCATCGCAGCGCAACCGTGCGCTGCGGCTGGAGCCGGTACGCGGGTTCGTGACCAACGCGGTCACGGGCGCCGACCTGGCGACGGCGCTGGGGCGCAACAAGCTCTCGATCGTGAGCGTGTGCGACCCGGGTTTCGTCGACGGGATCCGGAAACTGGGGTGACGTCTGGGCGCCGGGCCGATTGGGCCGGGCGCGGCGGGCATCCCGCTGTCGGAGGTTGTGCGAGTTGTTGAGGAAGCTGCGCGTCTACGAGCTGGGTCGCCACTACGGCGTCGACAGCAAGCAGATCATGGCCTTGCTCCAGAAGATGAAGGTGGAGGCCAAGAGCCACATGAGCGTCATCGAAGACGAGGATGTGGACAAGGTCCACGCCGTCTTCCAGCGCAAGCGTGAACTCGCGCGCGAGAACTACGCGCGCTCGCACGGGCTGAACCCCGACCAGTTGAAGAACGTGGCCGCGCTCAAGCCGCTCGAGAAGCCGGTGCCTTCCGACGAGCCGGAGCCCGAGGTCAAGGTCACCAAGAAGAAGGTGACCAAGAAGAAGGTCGTGGCCAAGCAGAAGGTGCTGGTCATCAAGAAGGCCGGCCAGGCGACTGCCGTCTCCAAGAAGGCGCAGGCCGAGAAGGACGCGCAGGAGCAGGCGCGCCAGGCCGAGATCGACCGCCGCAAGGAAGATGAGCGCAAGCGCGAGGCCGAGCTGGCCCAGAAGCGCGAGGAGCACGCCGCCGAGCGCCAGGTGAAGGCGCGGCTGGTGAAGAAGGTCGACCTGCCGAAGGTCGAGGAGCCCGTTGCGGCCCCCGTGCCCGAGCCCGAGGTGCCGGTCATCGAGCCGGTCGAGGTCGCGATCGAGGCAGCCGAGGCCCCCGTGGCCGAGGCTCCTGTCGAGGGTGCGACCGACGACGCGGCGTCCGCCGAAGCGGCGCCGGCTGCCCCTGCCCCTGCGCCCGGTGCGGCGCCGGCAGGTGCGCCCGTGGCGGCCCATCCGCTGGATCGCCTGGGCACGAAGAAGAACGACGGATTCAAGCTGGGTGACATCGTTCGTGCGGCGCCGCCGGCGCGAGCTGCTTCCGGCACCGCACCCGGCGGCACGACGACCATTGGCGGTGCTGCCGGTGCGGCCGGCGCGGCCGGATCGGTCTCCAGCGAGACGGTGCGCGACTCGATCAAGGCGGCCATCCAGCGCCGTCGTGACGAGGCCGACGCCCGTGAGCTCAACGCGAGGACCAAGCGGGCCCGCAAGAAGAAGAAGAAGGTCGACGAGGCTGAAGTACAGCGCGCCGTCAAGCAGACCATGGCGGCACTGGGTGCAGGCGCCGGGAAGAAGAAACGTCGCAAGGGCGGCGAAACGGAAGACGACGAACCGGTGGAGATCACCCTGCTCAAGCTGACCGAGTTCATTACCGTCCAGGAGCTGGCCGACAAGCTCCAGGTCAAGTCCCAGGAACTGATCGGCAAGCTGTTCAGCGTGGGCATCATGGCCACCATCAACCAGCGCCTGAGAAGACCAGCATCGAGCTGCTGGCTGCCGAGTACGATCGCGAAGTCGAGTTCCTCTCCGAGTACGGCGAGGAAGTGCTCGAGGTCGCCGAGGTCAAGGAAGAGGACCTGGTGGATCGTCCGCCGGTCGTGACCGTGATGGGTCACGTCGACCACGGCAAGACGTCGCTGCTGGACCGGATCCGCCACACGAACGTGATCGCGGGCGAGGCCGGCGGCATCACGCAGCACATCG